>JAFTKK010000061.1 GCA_017453325.1 Clostridia bacterium | reverse complement strand
TTGCACGCTCAAAACTGCTCCGCACCATACGGCGAATAAATTTTTGACGGATTTTGCCGCAGCTTGCCGAAGTCAAGTGCGGACTTTACAAGGCAGGATGCGGTAAAAGACGCGGAAATTTATCGCCGTAGGGCTTATGTGTTCGACTCCGCTACGGCTAAGCGGAAAGTGAGAGGAAAAAGGCCTTGCTACGACACATTATTGCCCAAAATATAGCAGAATTGCGCCGAAATAACAACATGACGCAATTAGAGCTTGCCGAAAAGCTGAGCTACAGCGACAAAGCCGTTTCAAAATGGGAGAGAGGCGACTCGGTGCCCGACGTGGTGGTTTTAAAGAACATTGCGGATATTTTTATGGTGACGGTGGATTATTTGTTGGAGGAAACGCATCAAAGGCCTGCGCCGCCTGCCGTTAAAACACAGGTGCGCTCCCGCCGACGCGGGGTGATTGCATGGCTCGCGGTGCTGATCGTATGGATGATCGCTACGACGGCATTTGTTGCCATTCAGCTGGCGATAGCGGCCGTGGGGCGCGCGTGGTTGACCTTTGTCTGGGCGGTGCCCGTTTCCATGATCGTGTGGTTGGTGATGAATTCCATCTGGTTCAACCGCCGCCGCAATTATTTGATCATTTCTTTGCTGATGTGGACGCTGCTGGCGGCCACGCATCTCACGCTTCTGGTGTGGGGCATCAGCGTCTGGCTGGTATATCTGCTCGGTGTGCCCGCGCAGGTGATCATTTTCCTGTGGTCGGGTGTGAAGATCAAGCAGACCGACACTCTGCGCTTATAACATAAGAAAACGGCGACCTGCCATCGGGCAGGTCGCCGTTCTTGTTTATTCAATGACGAAAATGAAGTTGTATATGTCCTGCTTGCCGTCGATCTCAAAAAGCTCGACACGGGGATAGGTTTGCTTGACAAAGGTGCGCACGGTGTCCATATCGGCGGCGGTGGCGTCCTTGCCGCAAATGGCGATCAGCACCTCGCGGTCGGTCATATCGACGGCGGTGAGCAGATCGGTGGCTGCTTCTGCCGCGGTTTTGGCATCGGCCAGCATTTCCTTGCCGACAAAGCCGATATAGTCGTTTTTGGCGATCTCAAGGCCGCCGAGGTGAGAGTCGCGCACCGATTGCGTGACAAGGCCCGTGATCACGCCCGACATGGCGTCGTTCAGGCTCTGTTCGATCGCGTCGGGATCGTTGCTCTCAAAATCAAGCATCGTCAGCGCCGCGTAACCGTCGCCGACGGTCTTGCTTTGCAGGACGCGTACATCGGCGGTTTCATAAAGGCTTGCCGCTTGGCGTGCGGCGAGGACGATATTACTGTTATTGGGCAGGACAAAGACGGTGTCGGCGTTGACCTCCTCGAAGGCTGCGAGAAAATCCTCGGCGGAGGGGTTCATGGTCTGACCGCCCTCCACGATCACGTCGGCGCCGAGTGAGAGGAAGGTTTCCTTGATGCCCTCACCCGCAGCAACCGCCACCACGCCGAAGGGCTTATGCGCTTGCTTGGCGGGTTTTTCGGTGAAACGATCCTCGACCTTGGCGTCGCTATGCTGCAATGCCATGTTTTCTACCTTGAGGGTGAGGAATTCGCCGTATTGTTGGCAATGGGAAAGGATATTGCCCGGAAACATGGTATGCACGTGCACCTTGATAACGGTGCCGGTTTTGAAGCATACGATCGACTCGCCCCCCATGGCTGCAAGCTCCCCTGCCAGCGTTTCGGCGGCAAAGCTCTTTGCATCCACCTTGCTGTTTTGCAATTGGAGCAAAAGCTCGGTGCAGTAGCCGAAGGTCATTTCGCTATCGGCGGTGAAGGCGGTAAGATCAACGGTGGGGGTGGCGGGAGCTGCAGTTGCTCCGACCTCGACAGCCTCGCCGCGCAGGATCTTGTACATACCCTCAATGACGTAGACCAGTCCCGCGCCGCCGCTGTCAATGACGCCCGATTCCTTTAAAATGGGCAAAAGATCGGGGGTGCGCTTGAGGGAAGCGCGCATTTCCTTGATGAAATTCGAGAAGAAATCCTCAAGAGTGGTGGTGGAGGTGGTGTTGGCCACGGCATAGTCGGTGGCTTCGCGCGCGACGGTGAGAATCGTGCCCTCGGTAGGGGTCATGACGGCGCTGTAGGCCTGTGCCACGCCCATCTGAAACGCGCGCCCAAGGGTGGCGGCATCGGCACATTCCGCGCCCTCAAGCCCCTTGGCAATGCCTGCGAAGACCTGCGAGAGAATGACGCCCGAATTGCCGCGTGCACCGAGCAGCATACCGTCCGCGAGCTTGCTTGCGATATAGGAAATGGAATCGGAGGTAAGACCCTGCAGCAGGGCGCCGCCGCCCTCCATGGTCAGCGACATATTATCTCCCGTATCTCCGTCGGGGATGGGAAAGACATTGAGGT
Source organism: Clostridia bacterium (assembly GCA_017453325.1). Classification (GTDB taxonomy): domain Bacteria; phylum Bacillota; class Clostridia; order Oscillospirales; family CAG-272; genus Firm-07. The sequence goes on along the minus strand of JAFTKK010000061.1, from coordinate 9,094 downwards.
CGTTGACGACCTGGGCGTTGGCGCGGAGATTGCCCGCGCCGCCGCGAACCATATCGGCGAAGAGTGCGCCGTTTAGTTCATACGTTGGCATCTATGTTCTCCTTGCAGTTAAATAGCCGTTTCTACTTTTTTGCCAAAGGACCACACGCCGATGGCATCGGGACCGATGCACACACCGACAATGGGGCCGATGTAGTAGATATAGGCATCCTTGAAGCCGACCTTTTCGGTGAGCTCGCGGCGAAGATATTCTGCATCCTCGGCGCAGTCGGCATGGGCAATGAATACCGTTTGGGAGGCGGGATCGGTCACGGCTTCGCGGGTGAGCTCTACGAGCTTATCGAGCGAGGCCTTGCGTCCCTTGACCTTAACGATCGGTACGTTCTGGCCGTTATAATCGGAAATGATGATGGGCTTGACACCGAGCAGATTGCCGAAAAAGGCGGCAGAGCCCTTGACGCGCCCCGATTTCTTGAGCATATCGAGCGAGCCGACGGTGACAAACTGATTGACGTGATGCTTTTTCTCCTCAATGGCGGCTACGATCTCGTCGATCGTTTTGCCCTCGTCGCGCAGCCGGGCGGCAAGGACGGCGAGCATGCCCTCGCCAAGGGAGCAGTTGGTGGAGTCAACACAGCGGACGGTGGCATCGGGATGGCTTTCGAGCAGCTTTCCCGCGATCAGCATACCCGTGTTGACCGAGCTTGACATGGGCAGCGCACACCCGATATAAAGAATGGCAAAGCCGCCCTCAATGGCCTCGGTCATGCGGCGCTCAAATTCAGCCATAGGCACTTGGGTCGTGAGGATACGCTTGCCTGTGGCGCGGATCTTTTGATAAATGGCACGGATGGCGGCCTCGTCGCCAAGGTCGGCGGGGGTTTCCTTGCCCTCGTCAACGGTGCACATTTTGAAATAGTCAATGTCGTATTTGGCGCGGATGTCTGCTCCAAGATCGGAGCAGGAGTCGGTGAAAATTTTGATCTGTTGCATGATAGATCACCTCTTCAAAGAATTAAAGTAGGTCTTCAAAGCGATCCTTTTCCTTGGCACGCACGCGTACGGTGGCCATGGTGTTCCAGATGTTTTCGGCAGCATCAACGGCGAGGGCAAGACCCGTGAGGATCACGCGATCCCAGCCCGTGGCACCCATCAGCACCACGATACCGCAGATCGAAACTGCGATGGAGGAGCTGAGCAGGCCCACCCATTTTTTCATGCCGAATTGCTTTGCGTCAAATGCGGTTTGCAGTTTGAAAAGTCCGTCGAGCAGAATATAGGTGCCAAGCACGTAGGGCAAAAGCTCGATGACCTTGTCGGGGTATAAAAAGATCAGGACGCCGAGAATGGCGGCGAAGCCGCCGAGCGAGAGGTCATACTGAAAGGCGAGGCGGTACAGGTCGTTGGCAAAGTAGCCGAGCAGGCGCACCAGGCCCGTGACGATAAAGTTGGCACCGACAAGCCATCTGGCGGCCATGCCGCCGATGCCCGGCCAAACGATCAGGAACAGGCCCGAGAAGAAGAGCAGCGCCGAGACGATGACGTGTATGATCTTAACCTCTTTGACGATATTTGCACGTTTCATATGGGATCTCCTTTGAACACGGTTTGAGTATAATATAAATGAAACAGTTTGTCATCTGCCAAAAAAAGCCGCGTGTCCGAATTTTGGACACGTAGGAAAAATTATCCGTTTTTTGGGCAAATGCTTAAAAATGTACGGATAGCGGTTTATTTTAAGGCTTCCAGCACGCCGTCTGCCAAGGCACAGATGCGGGTGGCAAGGCGCTCGCCGTCGATCTTGCCTGCGGCGTTGATCCAGTCAACAAAAAGCCCCATGAAGGCATGGCGCAAAAAAACGGTGGCGGTGCGCAGCATCTCATCCGAGGCACGGGGGGCATCACGGGTGAGCACGTCAAAGACGTTTTGGTCAAAGCCCTTGGCAAAATAGCGCTCCGCGCCGCTTTGACCGATCGAAGCGGCAATGTGTGCCATGGCCTTGGGATAGCGCGCGGCATAATTGGTGAGCACCGAAAAGAGCTGCCCCAGCATCTGCCCGAGGGGGAGGGTGGGATCCATTTTGGCGGTGCCGTTGACGCAAACTGCCTCCAGCACGGCATAGATATCCTGAAAATGGTAATAAAAGGTGTTGCGGTTGATGCCGCAATCGTCCACAATGTCACGCACGGTGATCTTTTCAAGCGGCTTTTTGGAAGCCAGATGCAAAAACGATGCGATGATCGCTTTTTTGGTAAGAGAGGTCATCTCGCGCCTCCTTTCCTACTGTAACGTTATTATCAGTATATCATATATTTGAAGCGTTATCAAGTTTTTGCGCTTGGTCAAATTTTACTTTTTGTCGCATTTTTGCCCGCGTTTTGACGGGGGTTACAAATAACACTTGAAATGTGTACTTTTTTATGTTATACTATATTAGCATCGAAAAATACCGAACACTTGGTAAGGAGAGCTTTTTGAGATGAAGCATATTTTTATTTACAATCCCACGGCGGGCGGTGATAACAGCAAAAGAATTGCCGCATTGCAGGAGAAGATGAAGACCGAGTATGCCGATCTCCAATATGAGTTTTATCCGACAAAGGCCGAGGGGGACGCCACGGTGTTTGTGCGTGCGCGCTGCGAGGCAGAGCCGAACGGGCAGCTGCGCTTTTACGCCTGCGGCGGTGACGGCACGGCCAATGAGGTGCTGCACGGTATTGTGGGCTTTGACAATGCCTCGATGACCTGCTTCCCTTGCGGCAGCGGCAACGATTACGTCAAATATTACGGCGGCGCGGCGCGATTTTTGGATATTGACGCGCTGATCGCGGCCAAGGAGCGCCCCGTTGACATTATGCGTGTCAATGACCGCTATTCCCTCAACGTGACCAACTTCGGCTTTGACACCGTGGTGGCCGAAACCATGCACCACGTGCGCCATAAAAAGGTGATCGGCGGTAGAAATGCCTATACCACGGGTATTGTAAAGGCGCTGTTTACCGCGATGAAAAACGATTGCACCGTGTGGGTGGACGGGGAAAAGCTCAACGACGGCAAAATGCTGCTTTGCACCGTATCAAACGGGCGCTACGTGGGCGGCGCTTACTGCTGCGCGCCCCATTCGCAAAACGATGACGGCTTATTGGATATTTGCTTGGTAAAGCCCTTGTCGCGCCTGACGCTGGTGAAGCTGATCGGCGTATATAAGCAGGGCAAGCATTTGGATGACCCCCGTTTTAAAAATCTGATTACATACCGCCGCGGCAAGACGGTGTGCGTGGTGGCGGGTGACGGCTTTGGCTACACCCTTGACGGCGAGGTCGTGAGCTGCTCGGATTTCAATATTGAAATTTGCCCTGCGGCGATCCGCTTTGCGGTGCCCGAGGTGCAAGCACAGCAGGATGCTGAGAGTGTAACACCAAAGACACCCGAACCGGCAACGGTTTAAAGCATAAATAGGAGCAGGTTCATTAGGAGACACCAAAAACGCGGAATAAAAAACCAAGCCGCCTTTGCTATCGAGGCCGATAGCAAAGGCGGCTTTTTTTGTTTCAAGGTCGGCATTCTTGCGAATTACAATTATTTTTTGAGCGTGCGCATGGCGTTGAGGATGGCAAGCACCGACACGCCGACATCGGCAAAAATGGCGACGGGCATTTGCCATGCGCCAAGAAGCCCCACGGCGCTGCACAGGAGTGCCGCTGCCTTGACGGTGAGGGTAAGGACAATGTTTTCGCGCACGATGCGAAGCGTTTTGCGCGCGACGCGAACGGCGGTAGCGATTTTTTGCGGATCGTCGTCCATGAGAACCACGTCGGCGGCTTCTATGGCGGCATCCGAGCCGAGTGCGCCCATGGCGATGCCCACGTCGGCACGTGCCAACACGGGGGCGTCATTGATGCCGTCTCCCACAAAGGCCAGCGTGCCACGGCGGGGCTCGGAGAGCAGGCGCTCAACCTCCAAAACCTTATCGGCGGGCAGGAGCTCTGCGCGCCAGCTGTCGATCCCAAGCGCGGCGGCAACATGGCGGGCGGTGTTTTCACGGTCACCCGTCAGCATGACGGTGCGCGTGATGCCCGCGGCACGCAGATCGTCAAGGGCCTCGGCGGCGGTTTCCTTGAGGGTGTCCGCGATCAAAATATAGCCGCAGTAGCAGCCGTTTTGCGCCACGTGCGCGGCGGTACCGTCCTCGGGCGGCGCGAGAGGGACGGCGCCAACCTCCTCCATTAAGTGGAGATTGCCGACGGCAAGCGTTGTTTGCGCGGTTTTCGCGATGACGCCGCGCCCCGGCAGCTCCTTGGTGTCAAGCAGGGGAGGGAGCTCGGTCGTAACGGCGGCTGACAGCGCCCCTGCGATGGGATGGCTTGACTGTTGCTCGGCCGTGGCAGCGAGCGTGAGCAGCGTTTGTGCATCGACCCCGCAGGGAACGGCCTTGGTGACCGAAAAGCCGCCCTTGGTGAGTGTGCCTGTTTTATCGAGCACTACGGTATCGGCGAGGGCCAGTTGCTCCAAATGCACGGCTCCCTTGATGAGAATACCGCGCCGCGCCGCCCCTCCAATGCCGCCGAAAAAGGAAAGCGGCACCGAGATGACCAGTGCACAGGGGCAGGAAATGACAAGAAAGGTGAGGGCGCGGGAGAGCCAGAGGGGAAGCATGGCGGCAAATGCACCCGAAAAAAGCGGGGGCAGCAGCGCCAGCAGCAGGGCTGAGATCACCACGAACGGGGTGTAATAACGCGCAAAACGGGTGATGAATTGCTCGGATCTTGCTTTTTTGGCAGCGGCGCCCTCTACGAGTGACAGAATGCGCGCGACGGTGGAGTCGGCATAGGGCTTGGTGACGCGCACCTTGAGCGTGCCGCCCCCGTTGGTGGCACCGCTGAATACGGCGTCACCGACGGTGACGCTGCGGGGCAGCGCCTCACCCGTGAGCGCTGCGGTGTGAAGCTCCGAGATGCCTTCCTCCACGGTGCCGTCGAGAGGCACGCGCTCACCCGGATAGATGGCGATGCACTCGCCCACGGCGACCGCGTCGGGCGAGACCTCGACAGGTGCGTTTTCGCGGATCACGCGTGCCGTATCGGGGCGTATGTCCATGAGTGTGGCGATCGAACGGCGGCTTTTGCCGACGGCAATGCTTTCAAAGAGCTCGCCCGTTTGGTAAAAGATCATGACGAACACCGCTTCGGCAAATTCGGCCTCACCCGTGGGCAAAAAGCCGATCAGAAGCGCGCCGAGCGTGGCGAGCGCCATGAGAAAATTCTCGTCAAAGACCTGCCCGTGCAGGATGTTTTGGGCGGCGCGTTTTAGCACACCGAGGCCGACCGTGAGGTAGGCGGGCAGATACAGAAGCAGGGTCTGCCACATGGCAAGGTGCTCGCCGAGCATGGCATCGCCGAGAAAGGCGGCGAGCAGCAGTAGGGCACCCGCAAGGATGCGGAAAAGCCGCTTTTTGTGCTTTTGTGTCATTTGATCACCACGGTGCAATCGGGCTCGATCTTGCGGCAGATCTTGACGGCCTTTTTGAGGATCTTATCAAAGTCGGCATCCTCGGCCTCCAGCGTCAGCTTCTGGGTGAAAAAGTTGACGGATACGTCAACGACACCGTCAAGTGCTCGAATGCCGTCCTCCATGCGTGCGGCGCAATGTGCGCAATCAAGGTCGATCAGGTCAAATACTTTTTTCATAGAAAACTCCTTTCAATCGGGCTCGGTGATGTGGTCGATGCCCTGGGCAAGAATGGTCTCGACGTGCTCGTCGGCAAGGGTGTAAAAGACGGTTTTCCCGCTGCGACGCCAACGCACCAGCTTGGCGCTTTTGAGAATGCGGAGCTGATGGGAAATGGCCGACACCGTCATGCCGAGAAGCGCGGCAATATCGCACACGCAGAGCTCGTGTCGGAGCAGCACGTAAAGAATTTTGATGCGCGTGCTGTCACTAAAGACATGAAAAAGCTCGGCAACATCCATGAGGGTGTCATCACACGGCATGGTTTCCTGCACGGCAGACACCACGTCATGGTGCGCGTGTAAAAAGCTGCAGCAGGGAACCTGTTTTTTATCCTTTTGCAAGAGGGCACCTCCTTCTCGGTTTAACAATTGAACGATTGTTCAAATGTTCTTGATAACAGTATAGCATGTTTTCGGCTTGCTGTCAAGTGGTTTTGGCATGAAAAAAGGGCGGCTGAAAAGCCGCCCGAGGGAGGGTCAGGTGAGCAGAGGGGCTGTGCGGAAGTTTTTCACGCGGTGGAAGGTGGAATAATTGGCGTCGTGAAAATTATGTGCGCCGTTGATGGCGGTGCGCGAGAGGAAGATGAGATCCTCGCCCTCTATTTCAAAATCAACGTATTGAAAGCCGACAAGGGCACTGTCGGCGTGACGGTAATCGAGCAGGTCGGTCACGACCTCCCACTCCTGCAGGTTTTGCGAGCGCATGAGCGAGAGCAGGTTGCGCGCACGCAGGTTGTCGGGAGAATAGACCCGTGTGCCGACGGTATAATAATAGCCCGTGACGGGGTCCTTTTTGACGGTGAATTTGGAGTAATTCGCCGAGAACGGAATGAGGTGAGCAAAGCGCAAGGGGGCGTCGGGATCGGCGGTGTTGACCTCATAGGCAATGGCGGTATTGTATCTGCCAAAGCGCATGATGTTAAGGAGCTTGCCCTCGGGTGACACCGCGAGCGTGCCCTCGATGGTCATGGTTTTTTGGGGCAGATCTGCGAGCTCGGGGAGAAAATGATCAAATTTGAGGGGCGCGGAAAAGTGCCAGTTTTCGGGGATAAGGAGATCGGCGTTTTCATCGCAGGACATGACCATGGCGGCGTGGCCGAACTCGCGGTTTTTCCAGGAGCCCCATTCGAGCGTGCCGTAAAGCCTGCCGCCGTGACAGATCATATTTTGCGGATTTTTGTGCACACCGATCTGGCCGTTTTTGCCGCCACCGCCGCGCAGAAGCGCCACGGGTGCCCCAAAGGTTTTGCCGCCGTCAAGCGATTTTCCGATCAGAAGATCGCCGTACTCGGTTGAGCAGGCGAGCATATACAACTCGCCCCTGTGCAAGAAGAGCTTGCCCCAAAAGCAGGGCATGAGCTCGCTGACGTAATGCCAGGTGGCACCGTCGTCATCCGAGCGAAAGATCAGTGTAAGATTTTGTGCTTCTTCGCCCTCAAACAGATCCATCGAGGCGAGCAGGTAGCCGTCGGGATGACGCAGCAGGGAGGGCGAGCAGAGATAACGCCCCGAAAAGGCATAGGCTTCGTCCTCGGGGTGGAGATAATTGACGGTGGTGCCGACGCTCTTGCCGCAGCGCGCGAGGCGCACGCGGCTTTTTGCTTCGCCGGAAGAGACGAAAAACTCATATTCGGTTTCAGGCGCGAGCCCCGTGATATCGCAGGCGTGCTCCTGCGTGTCACAAAAACGGATGAAGCGCTCCGCGCCGCGTGTGCGGTAAAATACCGAAAAATCGGTCTTTTCCGAGAGCCACTCCAGGTGAATGGCGGTTTCGGTGGGTGCGACACGACAAATATAGATCTCGCCCACATCGATCAGCAAGGGGCGATAGGGGTGGTAGCTCCAGGTGTTTTGTCCTCTCATGGGTGACCTCCTGCCGCAAAGAGCTTGCTTTCGAGAAAATCGGTGGCCTGTTTCATTTGCTGCATACAATGCCTGACATAAGGCGTCAGCTCCGCGCTTTGTCTGTTCCGCGCGATGTTTTGCGTGGGAATGCCGCACAGTCCCATGTGATATTTGGCGCTGGGGGGATAGGGAAGGCCCGTTTCGGTAAAGCCGAAGGTGCCGATGATTGCCTGCACCAGCTCGGCGGTGTGTGGGTCCTTGTCATAGTTTTCGCCCAGCCAGGCGTACAAACGCGGATGATAGTTGCACATAATGCCGCAGTAGCCATCGGCACCGCTTCGCATGGAAGCAAGCAGCGTCTGGCAATTGGCATTGAGCAGCTTGAAGTGACTGCCGCGCAGCTGCGCGCAGCGCGCAGCGATCATATCCGCATCGCAGCAGGTATCCTTCATATAGTAAAATCTGCCCGTATCCAGGCAATAGGACAAAATTCCGGGTGTCACCAGTCGCTTGTAGGGGTAGGGGCACTCATAAAGCCCGAGCTTTGTCTTGGCGGGGAGGGCCGCCAGCAGCTTTTCGCAATTGGCGATCCACACATCGTCCCCCTCATTGTGGGGATCAAGGCGGTTGGTGATGAGAATGAGGGCGTCGGTGCCCGAGGCCGCAATGGCGTTCAGCTCCTCGATCTGCCCCTCGATCGTGTCGCTGACGTGTCCCGACGAGACGACGGTAAAGGGCCTTTGGTGCTTCGCCTCCAGCTCCTTGGCGCGGGTGTAGACAAGCTTGTTTAAGCGAACGCGCTCCGCGAGGGTGAGATAAAAGATCTCGCTTGATTGGCAGACGGCAAAAATGCCGTTAAGCCCATTTTGAAAATACCAATCCACATATTTTTCGGCGGTGGCAAAATCGACCTCGCCCGATGCCGTGTAGGGCGTGATCATGGTTGTAAACATATCCATGGCGATCTCCTTTCGATATGTTGATTATAGCATGCCGCTGAGAAATTTGCAATTTTTTATTGCGCGCTTTTTTTATCAAAAACGGACATTTATATTTTCTTTTTGCCAAGGGGCTTGCGTATCTGGCTCTCTTCGGCTATAGCCGAAGAGAGCCGAACCCACAAGGTTAGGGCAGGCAAAAACGTGCCCTGACTGCGGGAAAGTGTCTTGTCATATCCACATATGACTGCGCCCCTTTCCCTTGCCATGCCACCTTTTTGCTTTGCCCGAACTGCAAAGCACCTCTCGGCTGAAAGATTTTTCGCAGATTTTGCTGTGGTGCGGCGCGGTCATGTAATACCTTACAAGCCGCGACGCGGCAAAAGATGCAAAAATGTTGCGCCGAGAGGCTTGCGTATTCGGCTCTCTTCGGCTATAGCCGAAGAGATTCGAATACGCAAGGTTTGGGCAGGCAAAAACGCGACCTGACTGCGGGAAAGTGTCTTGTCATATCCGCATATGACTGCGCCCCTTTCCCTTGTCATGCCACCTTTTTGCTCTGCCGAAACTGCGAAGCACCTC
>JAFTKK010000010.1 GCA_017453325.1 Clostridia bacterium | reverse complement strand
GGGCAACGGGAGCAACGGGGGCGGCTGCTACAGCTGCGCCAAGCTCCTCGATCATAACGTCATATTGCGTACCGTTTACGGTTACTTGAAATCTTCTCATGATATTTACCTAACCTTTCTTATTTGGATCTGCCGCCCGAGCGACGGTAAGAGACAACGCGGAAATTGGGGGTGACACCGCCGTTTTCGGCGGCCAGTACAAGCGAGATGGCGGCGGTGATCGCAGCGACGGTCTCGCCCTCATTTGTGGCGGGTGCCACGGGAGTGGCAGGCGCCGCAGGTGCCGTGACGGGTGCTTGCTGCGCGGCCTTGGCAGCACTTCTCTTTTCCCCTGCCGCGATCAGCAGGCGGAAGAGCGCGAGGCAGCCCCAAAGGATGGCAAGCGCGGCAAAGACCGTCACCATGCCAATCAGGGTCATGCGGCCGGCATAGGCAATGCGCTCACCGAGGCTCATGGCTAATTTTGTCGTACCCATACGTCACCTCAGCAAAAGCGCGATGCGCGTCCGTTTTTGCCCTCCAGCATATAAAGGGCAGCGATCATGCGGGCACGCAGCTCGGTGGGATCCACAATATCGTCCACCTCACCGACAGAAGCGGCGGCAAGTGCGGTGGCGTTTTGTTGGCGCCACTCGCGCTCCAATGTCTTGCGGTCAAGCTCCTTGGTGATGCGGTCGTTTTCAAGAAACGCAACGGCGGTGGTTGCGGTGATGGCAGAGATCTCGGCCGCGGGGAGCGCGAGCACCACGTCGGCACCGAGGGTCTTGCTGCCGCCGAAGATAAAGCCCGCACCCACGGCAGCACCGACGATGGCGGTGACGCGTGCGGTGTCGCACTCACTCTCGGCGCGCGCCAAGCGCGCAAGCGCCTTGGCGGTGGCAAGGTCGGCGGCTGCCGCCCCGTCAATGCCCTCACAGTTTAAGAACGTTACCAGAGGAATGGCAAAGGCATCGGCAAAGCGGAGCATTTTTGTCATTTTTTCAATGCCGCCGCCCGTCAGCTTGCCGTCAACGGCAAGATAGGCCACGGGCAGGTCGCCCATGGTGGCAAAGCCCGTCTGCACCTCGGGGGCGTACCCCTCGAAAAGCGCCTGTGCGCTGCCCTTGTCGGCCACGGCCGCAAGAGCCTCCCCGGCGGTCACTCTCTCCGAAAGAGACACGGCGCGATTGGGGTCATCCCCCGTGCTGCCAAGGTCGGCAGCGGCCGCATAATCGTCGGGCAAGTAGGAAAGTAAGGTGCGCAGCCGAAGCATGGCCTCGGCCTCATTCTCGCAAAGAAGCGCGGCGTTTCCACTCGCATAAGCCTCCTCGGCGCTGCCCTCGCCGCCCACGTAAAGCGCGGCGCCCTTTGTCACCACGGTGAAATCAAAGAGCGAGGCCACCGCGGCCATCGTGCCCGTGCACTTGCCGTGCACCAGCGCCAGCTGCGGCACCACACCCGAGGCAGCGGCCACGGTATCGAGCAGCACGCCGTAGCCCGAAAGGGCGGCGGCACCGTCAAACACCACGGCACCTGCGCTGTCCAGCATACCGACGACGGGCGCGCCCACCGAAACGGCTTTATCGTAAAGCTTTGCAATTTTTTCCGCATGGCGGCCGTCCACGGCGCCCTTCATGGCGCTCTCATCCTGCGCAAAGGCAAACACCAGTCTGCCCGCCACGGCGCCATAGCCGCAAACCACGCCCTCGGTCTCGTTTTCGTTGCCGGGGCGACGGATAAAAGCACCGAGCTCCACAAAGGTAGCGGGATCAAAAAACGCCGAAAGGCGCTCCCTTGCTACCGAACTTTTTTCCTTCATATGGGTCCTCCGTTTGTGAATATTTTATCAAAGTTTATACATCACGAAAATGCATGAAATAATAATATAAATTATATCATAGTATACTTGAAAATTCCAGTAATTTCCGCAAAAAGATGTGAACATTTTGTAAAGTCACCAAGCATCTTACGCTATTTTAACCGCGGCGTGCTACAATAATAAGCAGAAAGCGAGGATTTTCTATGCGCATTGATTTTCACACCCATTGCTTCCCCGATGCACTCGCCCCGCGGGCCATGGCATCGCTTGAAAAAAACTGTGCGGCAGACGCCGCCATTCACCCCCATACCGACGGCACGGCGGGGGACGCCAAGCGCCTCTTGCAGTCGGCGGGCATTGACCGCGCGGTGGTCTGCAACATTGCCACCAACGCAAAGCAGGAAACCAACGTCAACAGCTTTGCCATTTCCATGGCGGGCGACGGCTTTTTCTCGCCACTCGGTTCGCTGCACCCCGACAGCGTGCAAATGGAAAGCGAGCTGGCACGTCTTGCGGCGGCGGGCATTCGGGGCATCAAGCTCCACCCCGATTACGTGGGGCTGCTGCTGAGCGACCCGCGCTTTGACCGCATTTTTTCACTTGCCGAGGAGCGCGGCTTTTTTGTGGTGGTGCACGCGGGGCTTGACCCCATTTCCCCCGAGCTGGTGCACGCCACCCCCGCCATGTTTGCGGCGGTACAAAAGCGCCATCCGCGCCTTTCTCTCGTAGCCGCGCACATGGGCGGCTATTGCCGCGCGGCAGAGGTGCTCGAACACCTGGTGGGCACCGATATTTATCTGGATACCTCCCTCTCGGCCAAGCGCCCCGAGGAAAAGGAGCTTTTGACAAAAATCTTGCACGAGCACCGCACCGACAGGCTCTTGTTTGCCACCGACACCCCTTGGAGCAATCCGCAAAAGGAGATCGCATTCATCGAAAACGCGGGGCTTTCGGCAGCGAAGCAAGAGCGCATCTTCTGCCAAAACGCAGCCGAGCTGCTGCACCTCGCGTAGCCGCAGACAATTCTCTGCCCTCCCATTTCAAGAAATCATAACCACCCGTCAAACGGGTGGTATGCACAAGGGCTAAAAGCCCAATAGTACTAGCCAGCGCGGGGGCCGCTGGCTTTTGCTTTGCAAAAGCTTTGAGCAAAATTCCCCTCCATAATCGAAAGCGCAAACAACAGTAAGCCTTCCCCAGCGGGGGAAGGTGGCAGCCGAAGGCTGACGGATGAGGCGTTCTAATTCCAAAGCGACACCTCATCCAAAGAACGTGCAAACGTTCTTTACAGGTGGAGGCGGCAAGGCCGCGACACCTCATCCAAAGAACGTGCAAACGTTCTTTACAGGTGGAGGCGGCAGGCC
>JAFTKK010000060.1 GCA_017453325.1 Clostridia bacterium | reverse complement strand
GATCGACTGGCAAAGCTCCTTGAAGAGCTCGCGGTCCTCGGCGCGCTCGATCGACTCGCTGCTGGTACCGAGCAGCTCAACACGGCACTCCTTGAGAACACCCTTCTTTTCAAGCTGCATGGCGAGGTTGAGGCCGGTCTGGCCGCCGATGCCGGGCAGGATCGCGTCGGGACGCTCATAGCGGAGGATCTTGGCAATATATTCGAGCGTCAAGGGCTCCATATATACCTTGTCGGCAATGGTGGTATCGGTCATAATGGTTGCGGGGTTGGAGTTGACGAGTACGACCTCGTATCCCTCCTCCTTGAGTGCAAGGCAAGCCTGCGTACCCGCGTAATCAAACTCGGCGGCCTGACCGATGATGATGGGGCCCGAGCCGATGATCAGAATTTTTTTGATGTCTGTTCTTTTTGCCATAAAAGCATCCTCCTGTGATATCTATGAAAATTTTTATTTTTTACTTTGGTAAACGACGCGGCCGTCGTGTACGGTCAAAATATTTTTGCCGCAGAGCTCCCACCCCGCAAAGGGTGTAGCGTGACCCATGGACACAAATTTATCGGGGTCAACGGCGGTAACGGCGTCAAGATCCCAAACCGTAAAATCGTTTCCCACGGGCAAGCCGAAGCGGCGGCGAGGGGCGGCGGACATGAGATCGATCAGCTTTTCAAGGGAGATGATTCCCTGTTTTACCAGCTTGGTATAAAGCACGGGGAAGGCAGTCTCAAGACCTACGATGCCAAAGGCGCTGCCCGCAAGTCCTCTGCCCTTTTCCTCGGCGGAGTGGGGAGCGTGGTCGGTGGCGATCATATCGATGGTACCGTCACAAACGCCTTCAATCAGCGCCTCGCGGTCGGCTGCGGCACGTAGGGGCGGATTCATTTTAAAGCGTCCCTCCTCGCGCAAGCAGCTATCATCAAGCGTGAGATAGTGCGGACCCGTTTCGCAGGTGATATTGACACCCTGACGCTTAGCCTCGCGGATAAGAGCCACGCTCTCCTTGGTGGAAATATGGCAAACGTGATAGGCACAGCCCGTTTCTTTGGCGAGTGCGATATCACGCGCCACCTGTAAATACTCGCTCTCCGAGGTGATGCCGCGGTGCTCGTGTGCACGTGCATATTCGCCCTCGTGAATATAGCCGATGCCCTCGTATTTGATCTCGCAATGCGCCACGATCATTTTACCGAGGGATTTTGCCTTTTCCATGGCCGCGCGCATCAGACTGTCCGAGCGTACGTCCACACCGTCATCGGAAAAGGCCGCCACAAAGGGAGCCATCTCCTCCATCGCGGAAAGGCGCTCACCCTTTTGCCCCACGGTAATGGAGCCGTACGGCAAGACCTTGATTGCAGCGTCCCTGTCAATGATCTCAAGCTGCTCTCCGAGGTGCGCGAGCGTATCGGGCACGGGCGAGAGATTCGGCATGGTGCACACCGCGGTATAGCCGCCGGCAGCTGCCGCAAGAGAACCGCTTTTTATCGTTTCTTTATAAGAAAAACCCGGCTCTCTGAAATGCACATGCACATCACAAAAACCGGGAAAAGCAACGTATTTGGAAAAATCGACAAAAGCGGCGATATCGTCACCGGGGCAAGTGACGACGGGAGAAATATTGTATGCTTTCAGAAATGCGGTGTTCAGGTTCTTCAGCGTCGTCACAACAATACTCCTTTCGCGTGCGCAGCGCACGTCACGTACACGTGACGTGCGCGCAGGTGTATACAAGTTATCTTTGTTATTATATCAAGTCGGGCTTGTATTGTCAAGGGAAAACACAAAAAAATTTAATGGAAAGATAGGATATTATTTCGCTTTTTTCACATCGTGGCGCTTGGACTTGATCAAGCCGTATTTGATGTCCCACAGCTTTCTTGAAAGGTCAACGTAATAGTTGTGGGGGTTATCAAAGCGCTTGACCTCCTCCCAGATGCTCTCAAGCGAGGCCTTGCAATGTGCGCGGATCTCATCGAGCGTGGGAGATACATAGACCTGCTTGCCGTTTTTGAACACGGGCACCAGCAGCTCCTTGGCCACAAAGTTTTCAAGCACCTTGGTTTTCCAGGTGTTTTCGGGGTCAAAGATCTCAAGAGGCTTGGTGTCGTCCACGGTCTCGTCATACACGCAAATGAGGTCGGCCTCGGCCTTGCCCGTATCACGGCCAAACAGACGGTAGACCTTTTTGAAATGCGGGGTGGTGATCTTGCCGACGTTTTCGCTCAGCTTGATCTTGGGGAGAATGTTCCCCTCCTTGTCCTCTACGGCGCAGAGCTTATAAACGCCGCCGAATACGGGGTTGCTCTTAGAAGTGATCAGACGCTCGCCAACGCCGAAGGCATCCACCTGTGCCCCCTGCAGCAAAAGGCCGCGGATGATATATTCGTCAAGCGAGTTGGAGGCCACGATCTTGCAATCGGTGAAGCCTGCCTCATCAAGCATCTTGCGGATCTTACAGGAGAGATATGTAATATCACCCGAGTCGATGCGCACGGCGCATTTTTTCACTCCCGTCTCACGGAAGGCGCGAATGGCATTCGGCACGCCCGACTCAAGCACGTTATAGGTATCAACCAACAGCGTTGCGCTTTCGGGATAGAGCTCGCAGTAGGTACGGAAGGCTTCGTATTCGCTATCAAACATCTGCACCCAGGAGTGCGCCATGGTGCCCGATGCGGGTACGCCGTAAACCTGATCCGCAATGGCGCAGGCCGTACCGGATACACCGCCGATGTAAGCAGCGCGTGCGCCGAGAATGGCAGCATCCGCACCCTGCGCGCGGCGGGAGCCGAACTCGCTGACGGCGCGCCCCTTGGCAGCGCGGGTAATGCGTGCGGCCTTGGTGGCAATCAGGGATTCATGGTTCAGCATCATCAAAATATAGGTCTCAATGAACTGTGCCTCCACGGTGGGAGCACGCACGGTGAGCAAGGGCTCGCCGGGAAATACCACGGTGCCCTCGGGCACTGCCCAAATGTCACCCGTAAACTTAAAGTTGCGCAGATAATCGAGAAAATCGTCATCAAAGCCGCCCTTGTCGCGCAGATAGGCAATATCGTCTTCGTCAAAATGGAGATCGTTGATATATTCGATCACCTGCTCAAGGCCTGCGGCAATGGCATAACCGCCGTTGTCGGGATTGTTGCGGTAGAACACGTCGAAATAAGAGATCATGTCCCCCATGCCCTTTTTAAAGTAACCGTTGGCCATGGTCACTTCATAATAATCAAACAGCATGGTCAGATTACGGGAAATTTTTTTCATAGCAGATATTCCTCCGCAAAAATGTACTTTATTTACATTATAACACGAGTTTGTCGGTTTGAAAAGGGTTTTTGACAAGTTTTTGGCAAATCCAAACTCCAAAAAGTGATAATACCACGCTTTTTTTAAAAAATGCAGTTGTTTTTTTTAGCAAAGCTTTGTGCTACAATGAAATTATCTATAATCCAAATGCAGGAGGTGCCGCCTATGCTCTATCCGAAAAGCCGGGAACGCACTTTATCAAAAGAATTGTTTGCTCACCCCACCGCCGAATACCGCGGTACGCCCTTTTGGGCTTGGAACTGCAAGCTTGAAAGGAATGAGCTGCTGCGCCAGATCGACGTATTGAAGAATATGGGCTTTGGCGGCTTTCATATGCACGCGCGCTCCGGCATGGAGACGCCCTACCTTTCCGACGAGTTTATGGATCTCATTGAGGCCTGCGTTGACCGCGCAAAGGAAAACGGCATGCTGGCCTGGCTCTACGATGAGGATCGCAACCCCTCGGGGTCCGTTGGCGGCACGCTGACAAAGGATATCCGACACCGCATGAAGCTGCTGTATCTGTCAACCAAGCCGCAGCCGCAAAAAAACGGGGATGTGGCAGACACGCTGCTTTGCCGTTACGACGTTACCTTAAATGAACAGGGCGAGCTCGCATCATACCGCGTGCTCGGCAAGGATGAGGAGGCGAGTGGCCGTTGCCTTTACGCTTTTTTGCGTGTTTTGGCACCCAGCACGTGGTTTAACAATTCTTCCTACGTGGATACCCTCCGTAAAGAAACCATGGATGCCTTCATTCGCATCACGCACGACCGATACGCCGCACGCCTCGGCAAGCACCTTGGCACGACCGTGCCCGCTATTTTCACCGACGAGCCGACCTTCTGCAAGGCACGCTCGCAGCCTACTCCCCTTTCGACGGGCACGGTGGAGCTCCAGCTCCCCTTTACCGCCGACCTCCCCGAAAGCTTTTCAAAGGCCTATGGCGAGGATTTGATGGCAGCACTCCCCGAGCTTGTTTGGGAACTGCCGAACGGCGCCGTTTCCACTGTGCGCTACCACTATTATGACCACGTTTGCGAGCGCTTTGTCAACGCCTTTTCCGACAACTGCGGCGCCTGGTGCAACACGAAAGGCATTGCCCTCACAGGACATATGCTGGGGGAGCGCCTGCTCAGCTCGCAGACCCGCGCCTCGGGCGAGGCCATGCGCCACTACCGTGCATTTCAACTCCCCGGCATCGATATGCTTTGCGGCAGCTATGAGTTTACCACCGCCAAGCAGGCACAGTCGGCAGCACATCAGTACGGGAGAGAGGGCGTGATGAGCGAGCTCTATGGTGTTACGGGCTGGGATTACGATTTCCGCGCCCACAAGCTGCAGGGCGACTGGCAGGCGGCACTTGGCGTGACGGTACGCGTGCCGCACCTTGCCTGGGTCTCGATGAAGGGTGAGGCTAAGCGCGATTATCCCGCTTCAATCAACTATCAATCCCCTTGGCATGAAAAGTACAGCTATATCGAGGATCACTTCGCGCGTATCAACACCGCCATGACGCGCGGCAAGCCCGTGGTGCGCATTGGTGTTATCCATCCGATAGAAAGCTACTGGATCCACTCGGGCCCCGAGGACAAAACGGCCCTTGTACGCGCCGAGCTGAATGAGAACTTTGAAAAGATCACCGAGTGGCTGCTGCGCGGCGGTCTTGATTTTGATTTTATCTGCGAATCGCAGCTCCCTGCGCTAAATAAAGAGGGGGGCGCACCGCTGCAGGTTGGCGAAATGTTGTATGACGCGGTGATCGTTGCCGCCTGCGACACGCTGCGCGCCTCAACCCTTGCGCGCCTTGAATCCTTTGTCGATGCGGGCGGCAAGCTGATCTTTATGGGGGAAGCCCCCCGTTTTGAGGACGCCATTCCCTCCCCGCGCCCCGCAGCGCTCCGTGAACGCGCCGTCAAAATTCCCTTTTCCCGTGCTGCACTCCTCGGTACACTCGAGGATATGCGCACCGTCTCCCTTTGTAAGACAAACGGCCTTTTCACCGATAATCTCATCTACGCGCTTCGCGAGGATGCCGATTGCAGCTGGCTCTTCGTAGCGATGGCAGGTGAACCGAAAAACAAGGACATTCCTGCAGCGCAGCCCGTGATGCTGACGGTTCGGGGACACTACACGGCAGAGCTTTACGATACCTTGACGGGTGAAGTGTCACCGCTTGCCGTCAAGCACACGGAAAGTGGAACGGTGATACGCCGCACCCTCTACCCTTACGACAGCCTGCTGCTGCGTCTCGTACCAACCGAGGTGCTCTGCACGGCGGGCACGCCAGCCGCACCCAAGCAAACCCTGACCCCGCTGTCGGTACCCGCACGCGTCGATTACCGACTTGACGAGCCCAACGCTCTTTTGCTGGATGTTGCTGCCTTTGCGCTTGACGATGAGCCCTTTGGCGCAGAAGAGGAATTGCTGCGCGCGGATACGGCGATCCGCGCACGCCTGGGCTATACCCCTTGGGGCGGCAGCTGCTGCCAGCCCTGGTATCTGCCCGATACCGCGCCGCAGCACACCGTGCGCCTGCGCTTCACCGTTGAAAGCGAGATCACCGTCGAAAACGTGCGTTTTGCCTCGGAAATCCCCGACGCAGGTGTGATCCTTTTTGACGGAAAGCCCGTTGCAAACACACCCGTCGGCTTTTACGTTGACCGCGCCATTCGCACCGTCAGCTTGCCTACCGTCACGGCGGGCAGCCACACCATAGAGCTGATCTATCCTTACGGCGCACGCTCCTTTGTGGAATGGTGTTATCTTCTCGGCGACTTCGGCGTGAGAGTGGCGGGCAGCACCAAGGTCATCACCGCGCTGCCCGAAAAGCTGGCCTTTGGCTCGATCGTTTCACAGGGCCTGCCCTTTTACAGCGGCAAGCTGACCTACACAATGCCCCTAACGATGCCCGAGGACGGCAGGCTGCAGATCTCCGTACCCCAATACCGCGCGGCTGCCGTACTGGCAAGCCTTGACGGCGAAGAGGAACGGCAGCTTTCGCTCTCCCCTTACGCCACATGCTTTGATACCGGGGCAGGCGCACACACCGTCACGCTTGACCTCTACATCAGCCGTACCAATGGCTTTGGGCCCGTGCACTTGACAGACAACAAGCTTTCCTGGCCCGGGCACAATGCCTGGCGCACCAAGGGTGATGCTTTCTCTTACGAATATCAGTTACACGAAGAGGGGCTGCTCAGCGCACCGCAATGCGCACTTCTTAAAAACAAAGTATAATACAAAAAAGCACCGCAGACAAAAAGCTCATGCGAACACGCAGCTGACTTTCTTTGTCTGCGGTGTTGCTTTTTTTGTGCTGATGTGATAAAATGAAAGGCGGCAAAAAAGGAGGTGGCAACATGCGCGAGGACAGAAAAAGACGCTTGGCAACAGCGGGATCACTCTTGCTATTCGTGCTACTGTTGGCGGGCGGCACGGTGCTTTTTTGGGATAGCCTGACTGCCATGGTTGCCGACCCCGAGGCCTTTCGCAACGAAATGGAAGCCTATGGCTGGGTGGGCCGGCTGATCTTTACCGCTTTGATGGCAACACAGGTCGTTCTTGCCCCGATCCCCGGGCACCCGTTTGAGGTGGTAGCGGGCTATTCCTTTGGTGTGTTGTGGGGGGTGATGCTTTGCTCGCTCGGTGCGCTGCTCGGCTCGCTGATTGCCTTTGCATTATCTCGTGCGCTCGGCGCAAAGGCCGTCAAAACCTTTTATAACGCAGAAAAACTACAAAAAGTGTTCTTTTTGAAAACAAGTGAGAGGCGCAACGCCTTTGCCTTCATTTTCTTCTTAATTCCCGGTGTACCCAAAGATATGCTGGCATATTTTATGGGACTGACCGATATGCACCCCTGCATGTTCATCCTGATCTCCACGCTTGGGCGCTTGCCCGGCATTCTTGTGGCGGTGCTGGGCGGGGCGGCTGCGGGTGAGCGCAGTCTGCCGCTGGTGATCGGTTTTTTGGCAGCCCTGCTGCTGATTACAGCACTCACCCTTTGGCTTTACCGCCGCAAGCTTCCCCGCGACCGCGCGCAAGCGCCCTTCTCCGAGCACGAATAACATAGGAAAGAGCCGAGGTGCCCGTGGGCACCTCGGCTCAACTTTTGGGGCAGCGCACCCTTTCAGATCTGAAAAATTCGCTGATACTGCTTTCCCGTCAGCGCCGCAGCGAGGGTATCGGAGAGCTGCGAAAAATCCGCAACCAGCGAGTGCGGCTTTTCCTCGGGATCATCCTGCCGCATCGGCACGAAATACACATTTTTGCGCGTGAGCATCTGCCCGATGTTTTTGAGGTTTGCGGAAAGCGCATCGTTTGAGGCAAGTGCGATGATCAACGGACGGTTGCTGCGCAAATGTGCCTTTGCAGCCATGGTAACCGCCGTATCGGTGATGCCGTTGGCCATTTTGGCAAGCGTGTTGCCCGTGCAGGGGCAGATTACAAGGGCATCCAGCGGAGATTTTGGCCCTAAGGGCTCAGCTGCCACAATACTGTGGATCACTTCTCTGCCGGTCAGTTCCTCTATTTTTTTGAGGACGTCGGCGGCTCTCCCAAAGCGCGTATCGGTTGCATACACCGTCTCGCTGACGATGCCCTGCACCTCATAACGGGCCGTGAGCTCCCTTAGCTCCGAGAGAGCCGTGCTGACTGTGCAAAAAGAACCGCAAAGCGCAAATCCAATCATAAGAGCCCCTCCTCTCTCATACGGGCAAGTATGGTATCGGCAATGATCTCGCCCGCCGTCAGCGGCGCATATTTCCCCGGTAGAGACAGCGCAAATATGACGCGCATACCGCCTGCGGCAACTGCTGCCGCATCAAACCCACCGGGAGCAGAAGCCAGATCGATAAACAACGTCTCCGCAGTAAACGGGCGCAGCGCCGCAGCATCAAAAATGGGATACGGCACGGTGTTAAAGACTGCCGCAACATCCGAAAGACCCTCAAATGCCTGCGCGCCGTTCAGCAACCGTGTATGGCAGCCCATACATTTGGCCGCCAGCAGCGCATTCTCGCGGCGCGCCACCACCGTGACCTCGGCTCCCATTGCCAAAAGCAAGCTCGCTAAGGCGCGTCCCACACGCCCGAAGCCCGCGATCACAACAGGAAGACCGTGCACCGTGCGCGGCACCTCGTGCATCAGGATCTCCACCGCGCCCTCGGCCGTTGGGATGGCGTTTCTTTGTTGCAGATCCTCGTTCTCAAAATAATCAAAGGCTCTCACCCCCGTGCGCGCGAGTATTTCTTTCACGGCAGGTGAAAAGCGGCCGCCTGCCAAAAATACATGGGGCGGCAGCGCAGTCAGCACATCGGCAATGAGAGGCGGCTTTTGCTCCTCTTCGCCGCCAAGCGGCATATGCAGATGCTTACTGTCGGGGGAAGCGGGCAAAGGTAACACGACCGCATCGGCCGCCTCGATTGCTTTTTGCCAGCTCTCGGCACGCTGCACACCCGTCGGCAGGGTATGTGACGGCAAGCCCCAGACAAGCACGCTGTACCCTTGTGCCAAACGAGAGGACAATCCGACCTGCCGCATATCTCCCCCCAAGACCGCGAAGGTTTTATCAACAGACATCTTATGCTCCTTATTCATTTTTCGGCGATTGCGTCAAGAAAAGAAAAAACCGATTTCGGTGAACCGAAATCGGTTTTTTCGCCCTTTCGGGCAGCCGACAACAATCCCTCTTACTGATAGATTATGTCGCAAAGTATCCTATTGTGTCGCGCGGCGCAAAGAAATTTCGCCGCCCGTCAGGGTCTCGGTTGTGCCATCGTCATAGGCCACCAGCAGCCCGCCCGTAACATCCACATCTAGCGCCGTGGCTACTTTGGAAATGCCGTGCGCGATGACCTGCACGCGTGCGCCAAGGCAGGAGGCGTTCGCGCGATAATAGGTCTGCCAAGTGCCACGTTCCAACTCCTCATCAAGCCTTGCAAGGTGCGCGAGGATGTGCCGTACAAGCGCCTCTCGGTCATCAAAAGGCAGGCTTGCGGCAATCTCCCTGAGCTCGGGCGGCAAAGGGGCATGCCCCGTATTGATGCCAATGCCAAGCACCACAAAGGGTACACCACTTCGGTCGGTCCCCGCCTCAGCCAAAATACCGCAGACCTTTTTACCGTCATGCAGCAGATCGTTGACCCATTTGATATCAAGGGTGACGCCTGCGAGCTCCCGAACCGCACGGTGTACCGCCACAGCGCAAAAGGGGGTGATCACGCCGTAGGCGCTGCGCGGGATGCGCGGGCGCAGGACGGTGCTAAAATAGGTACCGCCTGTGGGGGACGCGAAGCTGCGCCCCATTCTGCCCCGCCCCGCGGTCTGGCGCGAGGCAACAACGGTAAAGAGGTGTGAAGCACCCTGCATTGCCGCTGCCTTTGCCGTTTCGTTGGTGGAGGGCAGACTTTCAAAATACTGAATTTCCATAAGCCTTAAAAGAATGAGAGCTGGTCGGTCTCGTTGATGCCGTCAAGCACGCCTGCATTTCGCAGGGTCTCCACGACACTCTTGTTGAGCCCCGCGCGGATCTGCAGATCCTCAACCGAGAAAAAGGGCTCCTCATTACGTGCTGCTACAATGCTTTCCGCCGCATTTTCGCCAACACCCGCAAGGGCCGAGAAGGGCATGCGGATGGCTCCGTTTTCGGGCAGAAAGGCGCGGGAATCGGATTTCTCGATGTCTACGGGAAGGAAGCGGATATGGCGTGCCATTGCCTCATTGATGAGCTGCAGCGTGGAGATCGACGCCTGCTCCTTGGGGCTTGCCTCCTTGCCGCGACGCTCAATATCCTTGATGGTAGCCACAACGTTGGATTTACCGCCCATCACGATCTCAGCATCAAAGCCGCCGGGAGCGACGGTAAACATGGCCGCGTAAAAGGCAAGCGGCATATGAACCTTATACCACCCGAGACGGATAGCAGACATGACGTAAGCCGCTGCGTGTGCTTTCGGGAACATATATTTGATCTTTTTACAGGAGCCGATGTACCACTCGGGCACGTTATGCTCACGCATTTCGGCCTCCCACTCGGGTGTGAGGCCTCTACCCTTTCGCACGCTCTCCATGATCTTAAACGCGTGTGCGTTTTCAAGGCCGTAGCGAATGAGGTCGTTCATGATGTTATCACGACATCCGATGACGTGAGAAATATCGCAAATGCCATCCTTGATGAGATCCTGCGCGTTGCCCACCCACACGTCGGTACCGTGCGAAAGACCCGAGATCTGCAACAGGTCGGCAAAGGAGCGCGGCTTGGCCTCCTCCACCATCTTCATCACAAATCGCGTACCGAATTCGGGCAGGCCGTAGGTGCCGAGCTGCGCGTCGATATCCTCGGGGCTGATGCCAAGCGGTTTGGTCGAAAGGAAAAGCTCATACACACTCGGATCGTTCATCGGCACGTTCATCACGCTGGTATCGGAGAAGCGCTCGATCCATTTATATTTGGTCGGAATATCGTGTCCGAGCTCGTCAAGCTTGAGGAGCGTGTCGTGCAGATACTCAAAGGTGAAGTGGGTGGTCACAATATCGGAATTTGGGTCATCGGCGGGGTGCTGCACGGGACAGAAATCGTAGATCTCATATTCCTTGGGCACTACCACGATGCCGCCGGGATGCTGACCCGTGGAGCGCTTGACGCCGACACAGTGCGCCGCCAAACGGTTGACCTCGGCGCGCGGCAGAGAAATTCCCTTTTCCTCCATGTATTTGAGCACAAAGCCAAACGCCGTTTTATCGGCAATGCCGCCGATGGTGCCCGTACGGAAGACGTTTTCGGCACCGAAAAGCTCCTCGGTATATTTGTGCACGCGCCCCTGCACCTCACCCGAAAAGTTCAGGTCGATATCGGGCGATTTGTCGCCGTAGAAGCCAAGGAAGGTCTCAAACGGGATGTCGTGTCCGTCATTGTTCATCTTGGTACCGCACACGGGGCAGTTTTTATCGGGCAGGTCAAAGCCAGAGCCGATGCCTGCAGGCACATCAAACTCATTGTGGCGACACTTGGGACACCAGTAGTGCGGCGGCAGAGGGTTGACCTCCGAAATACCTGCCATGGAGGCAACCACGGAGGAGCCGACCGAACCGCGCGAGCCGACCAGATACCCTTGGCTCTCGCTGTACCACACCAGCTTTTGCGCGATCATGTAAAGCACGGCAAAGCCGTTTTTAATGATAGAAGTCAGCTCCTTATCAAGGCGCTTCTCCACGATCTCGGGCAAAGGATCGCCGTACATGGATTTGGCGCGCTCATAGCAGATGCGCTGCAGGTCCTCCTCCGCACCCTCCATGTTGGGTGTAAAGGTTCCCTTGGGGAACGGACGAAT
The DNA here is from genome assembly GCA_017453325.1 of Clostridia bacterium. GTDB lineage: Bacteria > Bacillota > Clostridia > Oscillospirales > CAG-272 > Firm-07. The sequence goes on along the minus strand of JAFTKK010000060.1, from coordinate 10,739 downwards.
ATCGCTCTCCACCATATCCGCGATCAAATTGGTGTTGGTCACCACGACCTCGTAGGCCTTTTCCTCACCGAGATAAGCAAATTCCTCCAGCATTTCCTCAGTGGTGCGGTAATAAAGCGGCGTGTTGCCATCCTCAAATTTCTTGATGCTGGTCAGCACCTCGCGGAAAATGGCATCCTCGGGATTGAGCACGTGTGCGTCGCAGGTGGCCACCACGGGAATGCCGAGCTTTTCACCGAGTGCAACAATACGTCTGTCAAGGTCACGCAGACCCTCCTCGCTCGCAACCTTCCCCTCTGCCACCAAAAATTGGTTGTTGCAGATGGGCTGAATTTCGAGAAAATCGTAAAACTTGGCAATCTCCTCGATCTCGCTTTCGGGCTTGTTGTCAAGAATGGCGCGCATCAGCTCGCCCGACACGCACGCCGAGCCGACAATCAGCCCCTCGCGGTGCTTTTCGAGCACGGTCTTTGGCACGCGCGGCACCTTGCGATAATAATCAAGATAGCCGTAGGAAACGAGCTTATAGAGATTTTTCAGACCAACCTTGTTTTTGACAAGCAAGATCTGGTGATAGGGCATGAGACGCAAGGGATCGGCCGCCGCGCTCATCTCGCTTTGCAGATCGGAAAAGTTGCGGATCTCAGCCGCCACCATCTTCTCCTGCATGTTGAAATAGATCATCGCGAGCATTTCGGCATCATCCGCCGCGCGGTGATGGTTGAAGTCGCCCAGGTTAAAATATTTCGCAAGCGTATCGAGCTTGTGATTTTTCAGATCGGTATTCAGATGGCGGGAAAGCGCCACGGTATCGAGATACGGATTTTCGAAGCAGAGGCCGCAATTTTTAGCAGCCACGCGGATAAAGCCGATATCAAAATCGGCATTATGTGCAATGAGAAGGCGGTCACCGATAAATTCGAAAAATTCCGGCAGAACGTCCCCGATCACGCGTGCATCCTTGACCATATCGTCGGTGATGCCCGTGAGTGTCACCACCTCAGCGGGGATCGGCATTTCGGGGTTGACAAAGGTGCTGTAACGCGCCAGCACTTCCCCGTTTTTCACCTTAACGGCACCAATCTCTGTGATGCCGCAGGTGCGGTTCGAAAGGCCTGTGGTCTCAATATCAAACACCACAAATTCATCCTCAAAGCCGCCCTTGTAGGTGCCGTAAAGGGCACTTGCGGTATCGTTGACGAAGTAGGCCTCCATACCGTAAATCACCTTTTGCCCCAGCTTTTCGGCAACCAGCATGGCCTCCTGATAGGCCTGCACGTTGCCGTGGTCGGTCAGCGCCACGGCGGGGTGCCCCCATTTGTTGGCTTGCTTCACGGCCACATCGGGCGGGATCAGCGCATCCATGGCCGACATGGTGGTGTGCAGGTGAAGCTCTACGCGCTTCTTCGGCGCGTTATCCGCACGGCCAATGCGCTTGATGGCAGCAATATCGGTATAGTAAAAGGTGACGTCAACATCCACCACCTCTTTGTGCACGTCATGCTTGGCGTAACCGCGGAGCGCCACGGCGGCGCCATCCTTGACAACGGCCGTGAGTGCCGCCTTATCCTCGGCGCTCGTGGCGAATTTTTTGATCATGATAGAGGAGTTACCGTCGGTGACACCGAAGCTGATGTTGTACTTGGTGCCATCGCGCGTGGTATCCTCAGTATAACCGAACACCTCGCCAACCACTACAAGACCTCTTGCGGGATGTGTAATATGTGCAATGGGTGTGGGGCGGATCTCGAAGGGTGCGCCAATGGCAAACTCAGGCGCGGAGATATCAAATCGGTACACGCCGATACTCAAAACACCGTCGTTGATCACGGCCTCCCCCGCTTCACCGAGCAGGGACATCACGCGCTCACCCGTTGGCTGCTGCGGTGCATTGCCGCCACCCGCGGGGCGCTCGCCGCCCGCTGCACGCTCACTTTGGCTGCGGTCATATGCGGCGCTGCTTTTGCGCAGCTGCGCATCAAGGGCGGCCAGCTCCTCGGAACCGCCGTAGCGGTACTGCGCGGCAAGGTCTGCCGCGTGACGGATCACGACCTTGTAATCAAGGCCAAATTCACTGCGAATGATGCCCGCGATCACCTCGTGCGTCCGGCCAAGCTCCATTAAAAGCAGGCTTTCGTCAAGATAGGGCATCTCGATCGTGAGGGTATCCGCATCAAGTGTGGCACGGTAGGAATGAAAAAAACCGCGCGCCACATAGCCAATACGTTGGGTTTCCTCCAATAATTCCGCAATGTAGCTTTCTCCAAACAAAGCAGACGGATATTGTGGTAATATGCGCATAGATTTCAATCCATGAGCTTTTGCAATTTCCGTCTCTATGCGATAAAGCGTTGCTTTTTTAACTAATTCAGGAAAACCAACCCTTATTTCAACTATATTTTGCGACCTGTCATAACGTAAAGGAGGTATAAATTTTCCCATTTGCAACCATTGAAAATCACATGCATCTGGTGTGTATTTATAAAATATTTCAAGCAAGCACTTTTCTGCCATAACATCCTCTTTATATACGTAAACGGCAGAAGAACTGCCGTTTACATTTTTTTAATTTCCTCAATCAATCGTGCAATAACTTCATTTTCAGAGATCTTCTCTATAGTCTCACCCTTTTTGATGAGCAAGGCCTCCCCCACGCCGCCGCAAATACCGATATCGGCCTCGCGCGCTTCTCCAGGGCCGTTGACGGGACATCCCATCAGCGCCACGCGAATGGGGCGGTCAAGAAGCCCCGCCTCGCCCGCCGCGCGCTCAAAGCGCGCCACCAGGTCGATGAGGTCGATCTTCGTGCGACCGCAGGTAGGACAGCTCACAATATTCATGCCGCTTTGCCCCTCGATGCCGAGTGCCGCGAGAATATCCCGTGCGGCGCCGATCTCCTCGGTGGGGTCGGCCGTGAGAGACACGCGCACCGTGTCACCGATGCCGTCGGTCAGCAATGCCCCCACACCAATAGCGGATTTGATGCTGCCGCGCCGCTTCCCTCCCGCCTCGGTGACGCCGAGATGAATGGGATAGTCGCAACGCGCCGCCACCAAACGGTTGGCGGCGATCATGGTGGGCACGTCCGATGCCTTGATCGAAACCACGGTATCGGTAAAATCGTATTTTTCAAGCAGACCAATGTGATAAAAGGCGCTTTCGGCAAGCGCCTTGGCGGTCGGCGCCCCGTGCTTTTCCAAAATGTGCTTTTCAAGCGAGCCGCCATTCACGCCGATGCGGATCGGCACACGGTGCGCCTTACAGGCCTCGACCACGGCACGCACGCGATCCTCACCGCCGATGTTACCGGGGTTGATGCGGATCTTATCTACGCCAAGCTCGGCACAGCGCACTGCCACGCGGTAATCATAATGGATATCGGCCACCAGGGGCAGACCCACGTCAGCCGTTTTCAGGCGGTACATGACCTCGGCAGCCTCCATATCGGGAACCGTGAGCCGCACGATGTCACACCCCGCCGCCTTCAGCGCCTTCACTTGTGCCAATGTGGCTGCAAAATCGTGCGTATCGGTGTTGGTCATGGATTGCACGGCAATGGGTGCGTTGCCGCCGATGGCGACATTGCCTACCCGCACACACCGTGCGCTTCTTCTGATCTCATTATATTTCATTTTACAAACAAACCCGCTATATCCTTACAAAGAATGACTGCCATCAGCGCAAGCAAAATCATCAGACCCGCAAAATGGATATAGCCCTCTATTTCTTTCTTTACGGGCTTTCTCATGACACCCTCTACCACCAAAAAGAGCAAGCGTCCGCCGTCAAGTGCCGGAATCGGCAGCAAATTAAAAACGCCGAGGTTGACGGTAATGACGATCACAAGATACAAAAAGGTAGAAGGCCCCGATTTGGCAGCAGTCACCATGCCCTCCGTGACGCCCACGGGGCCCGAGACCGCATTGAGGCCGTAACGGCCGCCGATCATATCACCGAGCTGATCAAGGATCATTTTGACGGTAGAAACCGTACGAGAAAAACTGTGCTTGATGATATTGCCAAAGTTTTTTTCCTCGGGAAAGACGCGAAAATCGGCAGATCCGAAGTTCACACCCTCGCTCACAATACCGGGAAACACAACGCCCTTCAGTTCAAGAACCTCACCGTCGCGCACCACCGTCAGATCCACGGGCTCATGTCCGTCATTCAAAATCTCATACACGAGCTCGTTACCGGTAAAGACGCGCACGCCGTTGACGTGCGTGACGGTATCACCGACCTGCAAGCCATAATGCGGGCTGGTGGCTCCCTCCTCAAAAACACCGATGGTGGTAGAAGCAAGCTGCTGCGTGGTCAGCACCAGTACAATCATCAAAAGAAAACCGAGCAAAATATTCATCACGGGACCTGCCAACACAATCAGAATGCGCTGCCAGACCTTTTTGGAGCCGAATGCCGTCGGGAGACCGCTTTCCTCATCCTCACCCACCATGCTGACGTAACCGCCGATGGGAAAGGCACGCAAGGAATATTGCGTGACGGTATCCTCGGGTGTGAGCATCGGCTCGCCCTCGGCCACACGCTCAAAGGAAAGCGTGCCGCCGGGTGCCAGATCCTCGGGGCTTGGCAGGCTTCCGTCAGCCGTGGCCCAAGATTTTTTGCCTTTCCAGGAAAGAATCTTCGGCCCCATGCCGATCGAAAACTCGCGAATGCCAACGCCTGCGGCACGTGCGACCAAAAAATGCCCCAGCTCATGAATCATGATGAGCAGCCCGAAAACGAGCAGGGCCAGAATCACGTACAAAAAGGTCAACATAAATTCTCCTTAGTTTCAAGAAGCGCGATCAAAGCAAGGCCTTGGCGCGCTCTCTGGCTTCCCTGTCGACGTCAAGAATCCCCTGCAGTGTGTGCGCGTTGGCAGCATGCGACATATCCGACACCACGCGCAGAACAACGTCGGATAATTTTAAAAACGGGATCTCACGTGCGAGAAACGCAGCGACCGCCACCTCGTTGGCGGCATTGAGTGCCGCAGGCACCGCACCGCCCATCAAATACGCACGCTTGGCAAGCGGCAGCAACGGGAAGGTCTCCTCATCGGGGGCGGCAAAGGTAAGGTGCCCCACGGACAGAAGATCGAGCCGCGGTATCACGGCTGCGGTGCGGTGCGGCGCCGTCAATGCATATTGCACGCAAAGGCGCATATCGGGCACCGACATTTGGGCGATCACGCTGTTATCAATATATTCCACCATAGAATGAATTATACTTTCGCGGTGCACCACCACGTCGATCCTGTCAGGTGTTACACCGAAAAGATGCGCCGCCTCGATCACCTCGAAGCCCTTGTTCATCAGGGTTGCGGAATCCACCGTAATCTTGGCGCCCATCTGCCAAGTGGGGTGCGCTAAGGTATCATCTACGGTAATATTCGAAAGTTCTGTTCTTTTCTTGCCAAAAAACGGTCCTCCGGAAGCGGTGAGAATGAGGCGCTTGATTTCCTCGTTTTTGCCGGAGCGGAGTGCTTGGAAGATAGCGGAATGCTCACTGTCAACGGGTGTGATGGAAAGCCCGCGACGCTTAGCCTCGGCCATCACCAGCTCACCCGCCACCACCAAGCTTTCCTTGTTGGCAAGCGCCAGGTGCTTGCCCGATTCGAGCACAGCCAGCGTGGGGCGCAGCCCCGCCTCGCCGAGAATGGCATTCACCGCAAAGGTGGCCGGGATCTCACCGATCATCTCAAGCAATCCCTCTTCCCCTTCGTAAACCTTCACGTCGGTGTCAGCCAGCTCCAAACGCAAGGCGGCCGCCGCGCACCTTTCGGTCATGGCGGCGGCGCACACGTGCAGCTCCCTTGCTTGCTCGGCCACGCGACGCCAGTTGCGGTGTGCGGAAAGTGCCATCACACGAATGCCGTGCTGCTTGGCAACATCAACCGCTTGCTCACCCACCGAGCCCGTGGAGCCGAGAATCAAAATATCGGGAAACATATCGGCACTCCTCATATCAGCTGAAGATCGGGAAATAGGTATTGATCACCAATACGACGACCGTAACGGCCATGCTGGAATCAAAACGGTCAAGCAGACCGCCGTGACCGGGCAGCATCCAACCGTAGTCCTTGACGCCCTGCTCGCGCTTGATGGCGGACATCACAAGATCGCCGATCTGCGAAACAACGCCGATCACCACGCCGCCGATACCGAGCACAAGATAGTTCGGCGTCACATCATAAAACTTACCGATAATCACACCGTAAAGGATCGCAGTCAGGGCACAGAATACAAAGCCGCCGATCGCCCCCTCTACCGTCTTTTTGGGGCTGACGGCCTCAATCAGCTTATGCTTGCCGAAGGCACGACCGCAAAAATAAGCAAAGCTATCCGTCACCCAAGAAAAGATGAACGGAATGAGAACCAGATACATACCCACCTTTTCGGTGTTACGCAGCACCACCACGGCGGAATTGGCACCGATGATATAAAAGCAGGTCATAAATATCAAACCGATTCTGCCGCTTTCAAGCTTTCCGAACTGAAAAACGATGGAAGCGAACAGATACACAGCCATCACGAGCGCGGTGATCATCGCCACGCGCACATACCCCTGCATATCATCGTGCATCACGCGTGCCAGCATCGGGAAAACAAGAGAGGCTACGTAAAGCGGTACGCTGATCACGTAGTTTTTATCAAGATGCAGGCAATGCAGCATCTCCCACACGGAAACGAAGGAAATGCCGCAGAAAAGCAGCGGAAACAAATAATTTAAAGGGTTGGTCGGCTCCACAACCTCGGAAAACCAGAAAAACGGTGCAATACCGAGAATGGCTACCAGAGCCGTAATGATACGGGTTCTCATAAAAAACCTCCGATACAGTTTATACGCCGCCAAAACGGCGTTTTCTTAGGGAAAATTCAGCAATGGCCGCATCCACCTCCGCGGGGCCGAAATCGGGCCAGAGCACGTTTGTAAAATAAAGCTCGGCGTAAGCCGCCTGCCACAAAAGGAAGTTGGAAATGCGCAAATCCCCGCCGGTGCGCACAATGAGATCAAGCTCGGGGCTCGCGGCCGTATACAGCATTGTGGCAAAATCCGCTTCGGTCACACTTGTGCGTTTTTCGTCGAGCAAACGGTTGCAGGCGTGCACGATCTCATCCCGACCGCCGTAATTCAGCGCGATATTCAGCACGCGCGTGCGGTTCTTGGTGCTTTCCTCCAGCCGTTCCATGCGGGCGCGGCGCTTTTCGTCAAAGGCGGCCTTGTCACCGAGAAAGACGATGCGAAACACGTAATCGTCAATCTTTTTCTCGCACTCACCGAGATAGGTATCCATCAATTTCAAAATGGCGTCAACTTCCCTTTTCGGGCGCTTCCAATTCTCGGTGGAAAAGGCATAAAAGGTCACGGCCTCCAGCCCCAATTTATCACAGTGCTCAAGCACGTTTTGAAAAGCCTTGACACCAAAGCGGTGCCCGTATTCGCGCGGCATGCCGCGCTTTTTCGCCCAACGGCCGTTGCCATCCATGATAAAGGCAATGTGGCGTGGCTTGACTGCCCCCACGGTTGCGGTATCAGACATACTTACCTCACAATACGATATAAAGCAGGGGGCGGTAGAGATATTGTCCCCCCGCCCGTCTTCTTTGCAAAATAATGCGCGTCAGATCGCCATAACGTCCTTTTGCTTGTCGGCAACGGACGCATCGATCTTTTTGATATACTTGTCGGTCAGATCCTGCACCGACTTTTCGGATGCTTTTCTCTCATCCTCGGTCATATCGCCGTCCTTTTCCATCTTCTTGCAAAGATCGTTGGCATCGCGGCGAATGTTACGGATTGCCACCTTGGCCTCCTCACCCATCTTCTGCACCTGCTTGGAGAGCTCTTTTCTGCGCTCCTCGGTGAGCTGCGGAAATACAAGGCGGATCACCTGGCCGTCGTTGGTGGGCGTAATGCCCACATCGGAAGCAAGAATTGCCTTTTCCATTGCTTTAAGGGTAGAAGCGTCGTAGGGCTTGATCACAAGCGTTCTCGCATCGGCAAGACGAATATCTGCCATGGAATTGAGGGGCGTTTGAGAGCCGTAATATTCAAAGCTGACGCGGTTTAAAACGGCAGGATTTGCCTGACCCGCGCGGATCGTATCAAAGTTGCTGCCAAGCACCTGGAGTGCTTTATCCATTTTGGTCTCGAAATCTTTGGTATTCAGTTTCATGATGTATCTCTCTTTCTAAATTTGATCAGCTGTGAAGCTCGGTTCCGACGCGCTCGCCCATGACGGCGCGATAAATGTTGTCGGGATCGCTGAGGCCGAAGGCGTAACAGCGAATATCGTTTTCCATACAGAAGGTGGTGGCGGAAAGGTCAAGCGCCTTTAGCTCCTTGGCGAGCACCTCTTTATAGGTGATCTCGTCATAACGGCGCGCGGTTTTGTCCTTTTTGGGGTCGGCGGAGTAAATGCCGTCGATATTTTTTGCCATCAGCACCGCATCTGCACCGATCTCGGCGGCGCGGAGTACGGCGGCGGTATCGGTCGAGAAGAAGGGTTCACCGAGGCCGCAGGCAAAGATCACGACCTTTCCCGCATCAAGCGCGGCATTGGCATCGCGCACGGTAAAGGTATCGGCAAAGGCGGGCATCGGTACGGCACTCATGACCACGGTAGAGAGCCCCGCTTGGCCGAAGGCATCCTGCAAAGCGAGTGCGTTGATGGCGGTGGCCAGCATACCCATATGGTCGGCCTGCTTGCGATCCATGCCGCCACCCTGTCTGCCGCGCCAAATATTGCCGGCACCAACGATCACACCGATCTCTACGCCCTCGTCACGACAACGCTTCAGCACCTTTGCCACGCGTGCGATAAAATCAAAATCAAGTATGCCGCAATCCTTTTTGGTCAAGGCCTCGCCGGATAGCTTCAGCAAAATACGCTTGTACTTGGGAGTTGCCATAAAAACACCTCGCTGAGAAAAATTCTATTCTTATATATTTTACTCTATTTTTAGTGTTTTGTAAAGGGGCAATTTACAAAAATATCAATATTTATATAAATTACCCGTGACACATCACGGATCACCAAAAAATTTTTCATCGAACTTGCATTTGCGCTCTCAATATGCTATACTGAAAAGGATCTTTTTATCAATAGAGGTTTATTTCATGCAAAAAACACGCTCCATTGCAAAAATATATCTACACCAAAGCTCTTTTAGCCTGTGGGACCTGCTCGCGCTTGGCGTGATCACGGTCTCGGCCGTGATTTTTTTCATCAATCCTCTTTTTTGCATCCCTCTGCTCTGCGGCATTGTTTTTTTCTTGCTCTCGCGCTCGGCGCACGTTTCGGATAAGGAATACGAGCAGCTGCTCTCCCACATTATGGCCTTCAACGCCGTGCGTGAGGAGCGACACGAGGGCTTTGAGGAAATGTACCAATTTTTCATCCAGGGCTATCTTGAAAAAAAGACCTTTGTTGATTTTTATCTCAAGGGCTACGACCTTGGACGCGGCACCGTGCGCTGCGGCGACGACAAGGAGCTGCGCTCGGGCTACTACTCTCTGTTTCATCTGTGCTTTACCGATACGCATTGCGAATTTTACATTTTAGATGTGGATATCACCCACAGCACCGTCACCGACGAGCGCTTTTTCATTCCGCGCACCTCCACTTACGAGATCACGCAAAAAACCGTGACCTACCGCGGCGGAGAGACTACCGTTTACTATCTTTGCTTCCCTGAGTGCCAGCCCATCCCCGTGCACCGCAACAACACCGAGCTTGAGGAGATCTTGGCATTTTTTACTGACAAAAAATAACAGCTTTGACAAAAAACACCGAGGGCAGGAACCGCAACATAGCGGTTCCTGCCCTCTTCATTTTTAGCAATTAAGCCTTGCCGGTGAGCTTTGCAATTTCCTCTGCAAAGTTCTCCTCTTTCTTCTCAATGCCCTCGCCCTTCTCAAAGAGAACGAAGGAAGCGATCTTGATGTCGCCGCCAAGCTCCTTAGCAACGGACTTCACGTAAGCGCCGACAGTCATGCTGTCCTCTTTTACGTAGCCCTGCTCAACGAGGCAAACGCGCTCGTAGAACTTGCCAAGACGACCGGAAACGATCTTCTCAAGGATCTGGTCGGGCTTGTTTGCATTCTTGGGATCGTTCTTCATCTGTGCGATGAGAACTGCCTTCTCCTCGTTCACAGCCTCAGCGGGAACATCCTCGATGTTCACGTACTGGGGAGGATTGCCTGCAGCGATCTGAAGTGCGATGTTCTTTGCAAACTCGGCAAAGCCGTCCTTTGCAACGATATCGGCAGCGGCCTCAAACTTCACGATAACACCGGTGGTGCCAAAGCCGTGAATGTAGGTAGAGGTCACACCCTCAACGATCACGAAGCGACGAACAGAAAGGTTCTCCTTGATTACAGCGATCAGCTCAACAAGCGTGTTCTGCACGGAGTTCTCGGTGCCAACGAAGTTGGAAGCGAGCAGCTCAGCTACGTTTGCGGGCTTGTTTGCGATGATGGTCTCAAGCAGGCCGGTTACAAAGCCCTTGAAAGCATCGCTCTTAGCAGCAAAGTCGGTCTCGGAGTTTACCTCAACCATGGCGGTTACGCCGTCCTTGGTCATAATATCAACGCGACCCTCGGCAGCGATACGGCCGGCCTTCTTCTCAGCGGTAGCAAGGCCCTTCTCGCGAAGGATCTTGATAGCCTTGTCCTGGTCGCCGTCAGCCTCAACGAGTGCGTTCTTGCAGTCCATCATGCCAAGACCGGTCTTG
>JAFTKK010000059.1 GCA_017453325.1 Clostridia bacterium | reverse complement strand
GCGCTTCCACCCCACCGTAAACGAGAGCATTATGAAGTTCCTCGGCTTTGAGCAGACCTTCAAGAACTCCCTCACCTCCCTGCCCATGGGCGGCGGTAAGGGCGGCGCAGACTTTGACCCCCAGGGCAAGTCCGACGCTGAGGTCATGCGCTTCTGCCAGAGCTTTATGACCGAGCTGCAAAAGTACATCGGTGCAAATACCGACGTGCCCGCAGGCGACATCGGTGTCGGTGCACGTGAGATCGGCTATCTGTTCGGCCAGTACAAGAGACTGCGCGACGAGTTCACCGGCGTGCTGACCGGTAAGGGCATGCCCTACGGCGGCTCTATCCTGCGTCCCGAGGCAACCGGCTTCGGTGCCGTTTACTACGCAGTTGATATGCTCAACTACTTCGGCGACGATATCAAGGGCAAAACCTTCGCCGTTTCCGGCTTCGGCAACGTTGCTTGGGGCGCCGTAAAGAAGATCAACGAGCTGGGCGGCAAGGTGCTGACCATCTCCGGTCCCGACGGTTACATCTACGATCCCGACGGTGTTGGCACCGAGGAGAAGATCAACTTCATGCTTGAAATGCGCGCTTCCTGCCGCAACCGCGTACAGGATTACGCAGACAAGTTCGGCGTTGAGTTCTTTGCAGGCCAGAAGCCCTGGGGCATTAAGGCTGACATCATGATGCCCTGCGCAACCCAGAACGAGGTTGGCATGGCTGAGGCTGAGAAGATGGTTGCCAATGGCCTGAAATACTACGTTGAGGTAGCTAACATGCCCACCACCAACGAGGCAATCGCTTACCTCAAGGCAAACGGCGTGATCGTTGCTCCCTCCAAGGCAGTAAATGCCGGCGGCGTTTCGGTTTCCGGCCTTGAAATGTCTCAGAACTCCATGCGTTACAGCTGGACGGCTGAAGAGGTTGACGAGAAGCTGCACATGATCATGCACAACATCTTCAAGAACTCCATCGACGCTGCACACGAGTACGGCCTTGGTGACGACCTTGTAGCCGGCGCGAACATCGCAGGCTTCCTGAAGGTTGCACGCGCTATGCTCGCTTACGGCGTTTGCTAATCACATAGCGCTTTACATCACGCGCTCCCGCGGTAACACGCGGGAGCGTTTTCCGCGCAACACAAAAAGCAAAACAAAGGAGATTTTTCATGTACGAGATCGTAAAACGACGGGAGCTGAATCCCACCGTTACGTTGCTTGAGATCAAAGCCCCCCTGGTTGCCAAAAAGGCAAAGCCGGGACAGTTTATTATTTTGCGTGTGGATGAGTGGGGCGAACGCATTCCGCTTACCATCGCGGACAGCAACCCCGTGGCAGGAACCGTTACCATCATCTTCCAGATCGTCGGCGGCACCACCGAAAAGCTCAACCACGTGAAAGAGGGCGAGTCTATCACCGACTTTGTCGGCCCGCTTGGCCGCGCGACCGAAATTGAAGGCCTGAAAAAGGTTGCCGTTGTTGGCGGCGGCGTGGGCTCTGCCATTGCATACCCCGTCACCAAGGCGCTGCACGCAGCAGGTGCCGAGGTGCACGCCATCGTCGGCTTCCGCAATAAGGATCTCGTTATCTTAGAGGACGAGTTCCGCGCCAATTGCTCCCGCTTTGTTCTGATGAGTGACGACGGCTCGGTGGGCGAGCAGGGTCTTGTGACCGATGCCCTCAAAAAGCTGATCGAATCGGGCGAGCAATATGACGAGGTCATCACCATCGGCCCGCTTGTCATGATGAAATTTGTCAGCCTGCTCACCAAGGAATACGGCATCAAGACTATTGCCAGCATGAACCCCGTCATGATCGACGGCACCGGCATGTGCGGCGGCTGCCGCCTTACGGTCGGTGGCAAGATCAAGTTTGCCTGCGTGGACGGCCCCGAGTTTGACGCACACCAGATCGACTTTGACGAGGCCATGGATCGCGCTGCGATGTACCGTCCCTTTGAGCAGGAGCGCCATGAGGACGCCTGCCATCTTTTCAAGAAGGAGGTACAAGAGTAATGGCCAATATGTCTATGAAGAAAAACGAAATGCCCGCACAGGACCCCAAGGTTCGTGCGCACAATTTTGACGAGGTGGCGCTCGGCTACACGCCCGAGCAGGCTATGGACGAGGCAGCACGCTGCCTGAATTGCAAAAAGCCTGTCTGCGTTGCCGGCTGCCCCGTGCAGATCAATATTCCCCTCTTCCTCGCACAAGCCGCCAAGGGCGACTTTGAGGAGGCCTATCAAACCATTGCCCTTTCGAGCTCCCTGCCCGCAGTATGCGGCCGCGTTTGCCCGCAGGAGAGCCAATGTGAGGGCAAGTGCGTGCGCGGTATCAAGGGCGAGCCCGTCGGCATTGGCCGCGTGGAGCGCTTTGTAGCCGACCTTCACAACGCCAACAAGACGACCGCAGCAGCAAAGCCTGCCCAAAACGGCCACCGTGTAGCAGTTGTCGGCTCGGGTCCCTCCGGCCTGACCTGTGCAGGCGATCTTGCCAAAAAGGGCTATGACGTGACTATTTTTGAGGCGTTTCACGTCGCGGGCGGCGTGCTGGTTTACGGCATTCCCGAATTCCGTCTGCCCAAGGCCATCGTGGCTGACGAGATCGAGGGCCTCAAGCAGCTTGGCGTGAAGATCGCCACCAACGTTGTCATCGGCCGCACGCTCTCGATCGAGGAGCTGATGGAGGACGGCTTCGAGGCCGTGTTTATCGGCTCGGGTGCAGGTCTGCCCCGCTTTATGAATATCCCCGGCGAGAATTTGAAGGGCGTATATTCCGCAAACGAGTACCTGACGCGTGTCAATCTGATGAAGGCATACAAGCCCGACGGCGAAACCCCCGTCATGAAGGGCGGTAAGGTTGCTGTCGTTGGCGGCGGCAACGTAGCAATGGATGCCGCGCGCACCGCGCTTCGCCTTGGCGCCGAGAAGGTCTATATTGTTTACCGTCGCTCCATGGACGAGCTTCCCGCCAGAAAAGAAGAGGTCGAGCACGCCATTGAGGAAGGCATCGAGTTCCTGCTTCTCAACAACCCCGTTGAGATCGTAGGCTATCGCAACCCCGACAACAAGCGCGATCCCAAAAACGGCTTCGTGACGGGTATGCGCGTCATCCGCATGGAGCTCGGCGAGCCCGATGAGCAGGGTCGACGCCGCCCCGTGGAGATCCCCGGCAGCGAATATCTGCTTGACGTCGATACCGTCGTCATGTCGATCGGCACCTCTCCCAACCCCCTCATTAAGGATACCACCGCAGGGCTTGAGATCAACCGTTGGGGCGGCATCATCGTAGATGAAGCCACCGGCAAGACCAGCCTTGAGGGCGTTTATGCGGGCGGCGATACCGTCACGGGCGCCGCAACCGTTATTCTCGCCATGGGCGCAGGCAAAACCGCCGCTGCCGCCATTGACGAGTATATTCAAGGAAAATAAAGAAAAAGTGGGCGTCTCAAATTGCAAATTTGAGACGCCCACTTCGCATGAAAAGCCAAGGGGCGGTAGCCTTGCCACCGCCCCTTAACTTTATTAACCGTTCAGTTTTGCCACGATCACGTACATAGCCACAACCAAAATGCCAAAGAGAATGGCAACAACGGTGGTTGCACGCGAAAGGATCTTATCAAAGCTCTTGCCCTTGCCCTTACCGTAGTAGGTATCGGCACCGCCGGCAATCGTGCCGGAAAGCTTCTTATCCTTACCCTGCTGCATCAGCACAGCCACGACAAGGAAAACAGCCATCACGATCAAAACAATACCAAGTGCAATTTCCATGTTAAACCTCCGAAAAACATTCAAAATCAAGCGCCGAAAGGGCGCAAACATACTTAGCCTTACTATTGTATCATAACAATTTCAAAAAAGCAATAGTTTTTGTGATTTTTTTTGTTTTTTTCTCTTTGCTTGCACAAAACACCCCAACGAACACCTTGACAAGCGCCCCCCGATGTGATAAAATATTTCTGTTGCGCCCCATGTGTCACAAAAACCGAATAAATGGAGAGATGTCCGAGCGGTTTAAGGAGCTGGTCTTGAAAACCAGTGATCCCTTCAGTGGGACCGTGGGTTCGAATCCCACTCTCTCCGCCACTAAAAAAACGCCGCCGCAAGGGTGGCGTTTTTTTAGTGGCGGAGAGAGTGCTTTGAAAAATCGCGGCGACATTGAAAATGACGCTCGTGGGGAAAGTGGTGCTTTCTGCGAAAGCACCACTTTCAAGCGCAAGTCCGTAGGACTTGGCGCAACGAATAGGCGACGATCGTTGACCGTCGCCGTCCACGCTCTGTGCCAAAAGGGAAAAGCCACCCTCGCGGTGGCTTTTTCCTTTTGGTTGAGTGCGGTGCTGTGAGAACCCAATGAACGTTTCCGCTATTGCTGCAAAATGTTCTCAACATATCACGAAACGTTCCATTTCGCCCCGCGGGGCGAAATAAAGGTCCCCTCTTACTCCGCAAAAAAGCTCAGATACGCTCTGTCGTCAAAGGAGCAGGCGCCGGGGGCGGGCATTTTGGTCTGCATATTGGCGCCGATGGCAAGCGGATCGGTCTTTAAAACCGTCTGCAAATGAGCTTCGGACTCCGCGAGGGTGGAGAAGAGCTTGGGATAGCCGTCGCTCGCAAGCACCACGTGATCGCCTGCGGCCACGGGATAGATCTTGATATACTCCGTGCAAATGCCGCTGCCGTCAAGCACGGGATAGCCGAAATAGCCCTTCTGATTGGCAAAAAGAGACTGGTGCTTGGCATACGGCAAAATGGCTTCCCTGCCAACATCGTGCGCGGCCAGCGCCGCGGGGTCTCCCCCTTGCGCGAGATACGCCGAGATCACAAAGGCGCGCAGCGCCGACAGCACATCGTCGATCACCTTACTGTGCGTGATGCGCTGCTCGTTGATCATCAGCTGACAATCTCCGTAATTCCAAACCTCGCGCCGCCGCTTGCTGTATATCACCGCACAGGCCTGCGTGCGTGCCTCTGGTGGCACCGCATCGGGCGGGCAGGCGGCGGCCAGCGCACGGTCAATGCGGCAAAATGCCTGCTCTGCCGTCTCGTCTCCGTCAAACGACTCGATCACACTTGCCACCAGCTCGGCGGCATATCTGCCGCCCGCCTTGCCGTTGTACAGTCGCTCGGACTTGGAGGTCACACCGTCGATCACCGCACAAAAATGCGCACACTCCACGATCACGTCCTCGCAAAGCGCGGGATCTCCCTTTTTACCAAGCAAAAAGCGCTCGGCCCGATATACCGTATTGTTATCAGCGTTCATATGCTCACCTCAATCGTTGATACCACCATTATAGCACGTCTTTGGCCATTTGAATAGTAATAATTTGCGCAATTGAAAGCGGGTCGCACTTTTATGCGACCCGCCTTTTTTATTGCCAATAATCCACCTCGTGCGGCAGATCGATATCTGCGGCACGGAACACGGGATCTCGGCCCGCCTTACGCTGCACGGCGAAGTTTTTCAGCGCACGGTACACGTACTTGCCGAGAATAACGATCACGGGAACGTTGATGAGCGTCATCACACCCATCGTCACATCCGAAAAGTTCCACAAGAAATCGGCAGAAAGCCCGGCACCAAGCAGTACCACCAAGGCACCCACGGCATGGTAGCAATGCTGCACGGTCTTGCTCGGCACACGGCCGAGGATGTAAAAGACGCACTGGTCAACGTAATACAGGTTACCGAGCAGCGTGGTAAATGCAAAGAGAACCATGGCCACGGTGATAAAAATGGGACCAAAGCCGCCGAGTGTGGCCGCAAGGGACTGCTGCACGTACGCAGCGCCCGAGACCTCTGCTGTTGCCTCGACGCCCGAGGTCATGCACATAAAGCCGGTGGCGGTACAAACGAGAATGGTATCGATAAACACGGAAAGCGTCTGCACAAGACCCTGCTTGACAGGGTGGCTGACCTCAGCCGAAGCAGAGGCGTTGGGGGCAGAGCCGACACCTGCCTCATTGCTAAACAGGCCGCGCTTGATGCCGTACATCACGCAAGAGCCGCTAAAGCCGCCGAATATGGCCGAAAAATCAAAAGCGCTGCGGAAGATCTCGGCGATGACCGAGGGGAGTGTGGTGATATTGAGTATCATCACAATAAGTGCCACTACGATATACAAAACACCCATCACGGGCACGAGCACACCCGTGGCATTGAGGATCCATTTTCCGCCGCCAAACAGGCAGACGCCCACCAAAACGGCCAGCACCGCACCGATGATCCAGGAGGTGGTGCCGCTTTGATAAAAGCTGTATGCAGAGAAGGTAGACTGCAGGTTATAGGAGGCCAGCATATTGAAGCCAATGCCGTAGGTGACGATCAGCACCACGGAAAAGACCACGGCAAGCCACTTGCAGCCAAGACCCTTTTCGATATAATAAGCAGGGCCGCCGTAAGAGCCCGCGCTGCCGCGCTTTTTGTAGATCTGCGCCAGCGTGCTTTCCACCATGGCCGTGGCACCGCCAATGGCGGCGATCACCCACATCCAGAACATCGCACCGAAGCCGCCGAGGCAAATGGCGGTGGAAACACCGATAATATTGCCGGTTCCCACGCGCGAGGCGGTGGATACCATCAAGGCCTTAAAGGAGGAAACGCCCTCACCGTCCTTGGGCTTTTCGGTCACGGCACGGAGCTGCGCGCCAAACAAGCGGAACTGTGCCCCCTTGGTGCGCACCGTAAAGTAAAGTCCTCCCGCCACCAGCAGGATAATCAAAATATAGCCGTAAAGCGCGTCGTTGATCGCGCCTATGATCTTTTCTGGCATCTGTCGTCTCCTTTGTGCGAAAAATTCGTCTTTAGTATATCAAAACAAAAGGCTCTTGTAAAGCCCCATAAAAACTTATTTTGGATTTTGTGAATTTTGCATATGGTAATCAACGGCATTCTGTGTTATAATAAGTTCAAATTTTTCCTTTGAGAGGAACAAAGTAAATGAGAAAAACAAAAATCGTCTGTACCATCGGCCCCGCGAGTGAAAGCGAAGAAACGCTGACGGCGATGTGCCTGGCGGGCATGAACGTGGCGCGGCTGAATTTTTCCCACGGCACGCATGAGGATCACCGCAAAAAAATTGAAACCATCAAGCGCGTGCGCGAAAAGCTCGATCTGCCCATCGCCATCATGCTTGACACTAAGGGCCCCGAATACCGCATCAAAACCTTTGAAAAGGGAGGTATCTTTCTTGCAGACGGTGCCCCCATTACCTTTACAGCCGAGGATGTGATCGGCAACGAGCAAACCGTTTCGGTCAGCTACGCCAATATGGCAAACGACCTTGAGGTGGGAGATACCATCCTCGTGAACAACGGCCTGCTGACCTTTGAGGTCGTGGCAGTAGAGCCCCCGCGCGTGCATTGCCGCGTGGTACACGGCGGCGAGCTGAAGGATCGCAAGAGCATGAGCTTCCCCGGCAAGGTATTAAAGCAGGAATACCTCTCGGAGCAGGACAAGGCAGACCTTTTGTTCGGCGTTGAGCACAGCGTGGATTATATCGCCTGCTCCTTTGTTTCCACCAAGCAGGATCTGGTGGACGTGCACACCTTTTTGGCCGCACACGATGCCGACAATATCGGCCTCATTGCCAAGATCGAAAATCAGCCCGGTGTAGACAACATCGACGAGATCAGCGAGCTTTGCGAGGGCATTATGATCGGCCGCGGCGACATGGGCGTGGAGATCGCCTTTGAGGAGCTGCCCACCATTCAGAAAAAGCTGATCACCAAATGCCGTATGCTCGGCAAGCGCGTGATCACCGCTACGGAAATGCTCGAAAGCATGATCTATAATCCCCGTCCCACCCGTGCCGAGATCTCGGATGTTGCCAACGCGGTGTACGACGGCACCAGTGCCGTGATGCTTTCGGGTGAAACCGCCGCAGGCAAGCACCCTGTGGAATCGGTTGAGGTCATGGCGCGCATTGCCGAGGCCACCGAGAAGAATATTGATTACACCAATCTGTTCCGCACCTCGGAATTTAAAATTCACAACACGCTTGACGCCATTTCGCACGCCACGTGCGGCATGGCCATTGATATCGGCGCCAAGGCAATGGCGGTCTGCTCCCTCTCGGGCATGACGGCGCGCATGATCTCGCGCTTCCGTTCCCCCGTAGATATCGTGGGCATCACCACCAACCGCAAAAGCTGGCGCAAGCTGGCACTTTCCTGGGGCGTTACCCCCGTTATGTGCGAGGAATTTACCTCCTCCGAGGTGCTGTTCTACACCGCCAAAAAGCTGGCGCGGAACACCTTTGACCTCAAAAAAGGCGACAAGATCGTCATCACGGGCGGCATGACCAACGGCCAATCGGGCAACACGAATATGATCAAGGTCGAGGAGATCTGACCTAAAAAAAGCCGCAGTCGGCATGCCGACTGCGGCTTTTTTTAGGCTTTTCCGATAAAACGCATCGCGTTATTGTAGTAAATGTTTTCGAGCATATGGGGCTCAAGGGAAATGGGGCGGATGTCAAAGCGTCCGTCGATCATGCGGGGCTCGCTGCCCTCAAGGAAGGTGCCGATCATTTCAGTCTTCATATCGTTGTACTCGCGCACGCGGCCAAACAGGGCGTTATCCACGTCGGTGCCAAAGAGAATACGGTCGTGATACTTTCTGAAAAACGCTTCGCTCTCCTTTTGCGTGCTCGAAAGTTCTACGTAAATGGGAGGCGCGGGGGTGATATCCATCATCAGATTGGGGTATTTCTCCATCAGCGCCGTGGCGCGCGGCAGGTCGTTTGAGTAAAAGCCGAAGTGCGCCAGCGCGATCTTCAGCCTCGGATGCCGTGCGAGTACCGCCTCCATCGTCAGGAAAAACCACTCCTGGGAGGGGATTTTTTCATCATACACCCAACCTCTTGCAATGGTACGCGGCGAGGCCTTGGTGATATCCCAATGCACAAGCGGATCATTGTTGTGCACCATCAGCGGCACACCGTACTTTTCGCAATAGGCAAACAGCTTTTCGTAGCGCTCATGCTCATAGCTATATCCAAACAGACGGTATTGACTCGGCTTGCCGCCCAGCAGCTTGATGCCCGAAAAGCCGCGCCCCATCAGATCCTCCACCTGCTCGACAAAATCGCCGCTGTGGTGAGGAGAGCCGAAGGCCACGGAGCCGGGCATGAGCACCTTGATGGCGAGGGCGCGCTCGTTGCACTGCGGGTGATAGGCCTCCGAGCAATGCGAGAGAGCCATCAGCCCCACGCCCTCGTAGCCCTTTCGCTCACACATCTCATTAAAATAACGCGCGGAATCCTCCACCGAGATCTCATCGGTGTCCAAATGAACGTGAAAATCTATTTTTTTCATGGCAATCTCCTTACTGCTTGATATTGGCAAAGCGCATAGCGTTATGGTAATAAATATCTTCTAACATCTCGTTCGGAAGATGAATGGGGGTGATGGGGTATTTTCCTACCGTACAAGGTGCCCCACCGCCGAAAAAGGCGTCGGTCATATCGGTCTTGACGTCGTTTAAGGCACGTGCGTCACCCGTGAGATTGTTGCTTGCATCGGTACCGAAAATGAGACGATCGTGGTATTTTTTGAAAAATGCCTCGCTTTGCTGCGGCGTTTGGGAAAGCGAAACGAAAATTCCCGTAGCGGGCGTAATATCAAATACCAGATTGGGGTATGCTTCGAGCAGCTCCGCCGCACGGTCAAGTCGGTCGTCGTAAAAGCCGAGATGCGCAAGCGCCACCTTCAGCCGCGGATAGCGCGCGAGCACGCCCTCCATCACCTCAAAGAACCAGGATTGCGGAGGAAAGGTCTCGTCATAGACCCAGCCCATTTTTTTGGCGCGCTCGGAGGCACGCGTCGCATCCCAATGCACCAACGGATCGTTGTTGTGGATCAGCAACGGCACGCCATACTTCTCGCAGTAAGCAAAAAACGGATCGTAACGCTCGTTCTCATAGCCGTAGCCGAAATGCCGATACTCGCTCGGCTTACCGTTCAGGAGCTTAATACCGCGAAAGCCGCCACTCATGTATTCCTCTGCCTGCGCAACAAAATCGCGATCGTGATGCAGGCCCGCAAAGCAAAAGGAGCCGGGGACGAGCTTTTCGAGCGCGAGCGCCTTCTCATTGCAATCGCGGTGATAGCCGCGCGAGGTGTGGCTCGCGGCAATGATGCCGACCCCCTCATAGCCCTTTCGCGCGCACATATCGTTCAAATAATATGCGGATTGCTCTACCGTGATCTGTTCTGCCGTGATATGCACGTGAAAATCAAATTTCTTCACAAAAGCACCTCCGTTCATGTAATGTCATTATAGCACCGCCTGTACAAAAAATCAACAAATTTAAAAAATTGCCTAACAAAACGGCGGCCTTTTCGGTTGAAAACCAAAATTTCATGTGATAAAATAATAGGTAAAGAGTGAAAAGGAGACATTTTATGAGTAAAATCTACGTCTTGTACAATCCTCATTCCGGTCACAACACAGGCAAACAAAAGGCAGAGGCGCTGAATGCGCAATACGACACCGCGCTTACATACGTGGATATGACCACGATCACCGACTACCGCACCTTTGCCGCCGCGCTCGGCGCAGAGGATAAGCTGATCATCTGCGGCGGTGACGGCACGCTCAACCGCTTTGTGAATGAAATTTACGATCTTGGCATCGAAAACGACATCCTTTACTACGCAACGGGCAGCGGAAACGACTTTTTGCGTGATTTCGGCAAAAGCGCGGGCAGCGCGCCCATGCGCATCAACGATGAGATCAAAAATCTCCCCGTTGTGACGGTAAACGGCAAAAGCTACCGCTTTATCAACGGCATCGGCTACGGTCTCGACGGCTACTGCTGCGAGGTAGGCGACGCGCTGCGTCTCAGCTCGGAAAAGCCCGTCAGCTACACCGCCATTGCCATCAAGGGTCTGCTGTCGAAATACAAGCCCACCAACGCCACCGTCACCGTTGACGGCGTCACGCGCGAATATAAAAAGGTATGGATCGCACCCACCATGGTGGGGCGTTACTACGGCGGGGGGCTTATGCCCACGCCCGGCCAACGCCGCGAGGATCGCACCGACCACGTATCGGTTGGCGTCATGCACCACGCAGGCAGATTGCACACCCTGCTTGTCTTTCCCTCCGTATCCAAGGGCGGACACATCAAGCACAAGAGCCTGGCAGCCGAGTTCCAAGGTCGCCGCATCAAGGTAGCCTTTGACCGACCCGTGGCGCTCCAGATCGACGGCGAGACCGTGCTCGGCGTCACCGAATACGAGGTCACCGTTGATCCCGCACTTCTCTCCCAAGAACCCGCCGCCGAGCTGCTGCTATCGGGTAAGGCATAAAGAAAAAAGGTGCTGTCTCAAACGCGTTTCGCATTTGAGACAGCACCTTTTTGTTGCTTAAATTTTGATCACGCCAAAGACGTTGAGCACGGAGGATACGAGAATGGCAAAGATGCACACGGGCGCCACGAAACGAATGACGACCGAGAACATCTTTTTCCATTTAAATTCACCCGAAAGCTCAATTTCGTCAATGATCGCCTTGGGCTTTAAGATAAAGCCGACGAACAGGCTGGTGACGAAGGCCACAATGGGCATGAGGATATTGTTGCTGATAAAGTCAAAGAAATCAAGGAACTGCATGCCGATGATGGTGACCTCACTCCACGCGCTGTAGCCGAGCGAGGAGCAAACGCCAAGCAGCACACTGAAGGCGAGCACCACAAGGCAGCAAAGCTTTCTGCTGATCTTCCACTTGTCAAGCAGGGTCGATACCACCGTTTCCATGAGGGAAATGGAGGAGGTAAGGGCCGCAAAGAAAACCATGACAAAGAAAATACAGCCAATGACCGCGCCGCCGGGCATGGTATCAAAGATCTTGGGCAGCGTCACGAACATCAAACTGGGACCGCTTGCGCTGAGCGCCGCTTCACCGCCAAAGGCAAAGACCGCAGGCACGATCATCAGACCCGCAAGGAACGCAACACCGGTATCAAACAGCTCGATCTGGTGCGCGGATTTCTCAATGCTGATATCCTTTTTCATGTAGGAGCCAAAGGTGATCATAATGCCCATGGCAAGCGACATGGAGTAAAAGAGCTGACCCATGGCGGCAACCACCGTCATAATGGAAAACTTACTGAAATCGGGCTTGATGTAGTAAAGCACGCCCTCCCACGCGCCGTCTACGGCAAAAATGCTGTAAATGGCAATAAACAAAATCAGGACAATGAGCGCGGGCATCATGAACTTGCTGACCTTTTCAATGCCCTTATCCACGCCAAGGAGCACGATGATGGCGGTGAGGCCAAGGAAGACGGCAAACCACAGCAGCGGCTCACCGACAGAGCCGATGTAAGCGCCAAAATAGCTATCCGCAGCCATATCGGTGCCCTGCCCGACCATAAAGCCGACGATATACTTCATCACCCAACCGCCAATGACCGAGTAATAGGGCAAAATGATGGCGGGAATGACCGCAGCAAGCACACCCACGAAGGAAAAGCGCTTGTCAAGCTTGCGGAAGGCGCCAAGAGGGCTGAGCCCCGTTTTGCGGCCAATGGCAATTTCCGAAACCATCAAGGAAAAGCCAAAGGTGACGGCAAGCGCGATATAAACCAGCAAGAAAATACCGCCGCCGTACTTTGCGGCAAGATAGGGAAAGCGCCAGATGTTACCAAGGCCTACGGCAGAGCCCGCCGCCGCGAGCACGAAGCCTATCTTGCCCGTAAAAGAGCTTCTTTTCGTCGGTGCAGCTGCAGATCCGATGTTTTTTGTTTCCATGTTCACACTCCAATTTTTGATAAATACACATAAGTCTTATCAGTATATCATATATTTTTAAAATTTGCAAGTCCTATGCGCAAAACGCCCTCACGCGAGGTGTTTTTTAAAAATATACCTCACCGTGTGCGGGATACATCGAGGTGCCGTTCCACAAAAAGCGATCGCCGATCAGCTTCTTGAGGAGAATATCATTACTCCCGTTCGGGTACTTAATGATCTTATACCCCTCCCCGTACGGGATCTTCACAGGCCGCCCGCGTGCCCCTGCCTGCAGCAGCTTTTCCTCATACCAGGCAAGACCGTTGGCGGTGTTCTGGTCAAAGCAAAGCAGACTATCCTTGAGGGCAGGCAGCGACTCCTCAATATTGACCACAAAATCGGGGTGGAAATAATCGCAGGTCTGCTTAAAGCAGCCCTCAAAGGCATAGACCTCCTGCACGCGCGCACCGTGCACGTGCGCAATGCAAAGCGCCTCGTGCGAAACCTTGGCCACCATGCGGTGCTCCACGTGATTGTCGCGCGGCCAATGAATGAGCACGATATCGGGCTTGAAATCGAGTATCACCTGCTCTACCGCCTCTATCATTTCGGTGGAGGGAGAAAAGATCTGCCCGTCGCGGTCACCGATGATCAGCTTTTTCGCGCCGAGATATTCTGCCGCCTCATCCTCCTGCTTGCGATACAAGGCCTTGGTTTCTTCGTCAATATCCTTTTTGTGCCACAGGCAGGCAATGTTCAAAAACAGCTGCTCGCAGCCTGCCTGATGCAAAATATGCGCAAGGCCTCCGCAGTTATATTCACATTCATCGTTATGTGCGCCGATGCTTAACACTCTGACCGACATCATATTCTCCCTTCCGATGCAGCAGATCCTACTGCCGTCATCCTCATGTACGGTGTCATTTCCGCCTCTGCTGTTTACCCACCGTTTGTGCTTTTATTATACCATAAATTTTTCGATTATCAAGTCTTTTCTGCAAACATTTGGCACGGCGGCATACATCAAAAATCCCACCCGAGCTCAGTAGCTCGGGTGGGAAGCTTTACAACCGAAAAGGATCAAGGACGCAGACCCATGCCGCCCTCGAGCGTCACGGTCTCGCCGTTCATAAACTTAAAGTCGGGAGATGCCAGCTGCACGCAAACGCGGCCGATCTCCAGCTCCGAGTCACCGAAGTGACCCGCAGGGGGCATCTTCACGTTGGCCTTGAATGCCTCGGGATATGCTTTCTCGAAGTTCTCAAGCTGCGCGGTCCAGGCAAGGGGGCAGATCACGTTGGTGTTGATACCGTCCTTTGCCCACTCGGTGGCAGCCACACGGGAAAGGCCGCGAATGCCCTCCTTGGCGGCGGCATAAGAGCACTGACCGTAATTGCCGAACAGACCCGCGCCGGAAGCGAAGTTGATGATGCTGCCCTGCGTCTCCTTCAGATAAGGATAGCAAGCCTTCATGTAGTAAAACGTAGCGTAAAGTCCCGAATACATGGCAAGATTGAATTGCTCGGTGGTGTGATCCTGAATGGTCACGCCCGAGGCCGATGCCTGTGCGTTGTTGATCAGCACGTCGATGCGACCGAACTCCTTGATGGCAGCCTCAGCCACGCCCTTGGCAGTCGCCTCATTATCCTGCCCGTCGGCAATATCGGCGGCAAGTGCCAGCACCTTAATACCGTAAAGGCGCTCCAGCTCCTCCTTGGCCTTTTCAAGCTTGGAGACGTTGCGTCCCGTGATCACAAGGTTTGCACCCTCCTTGGCGTAAGCCGTTGCAATGCCGTAGCCGATCGAGCCGCATCTGCCGTCGGACAGCACGGCGTAGCCACCGCCCGTAATAATGGCGGTCTTACCTGTTAAAAATCCCATTTCCGTATCCTCTTTTCTTAAAGTGGCAGAAATCCTGCTATTTCAGTATAACAAATTTTTACCGTCTTGTAAATGATAATCGGATAAATTTCCGAGAAAACAGCCATTTTTTTATCCTGCGGCGAGATTGCCCGCGGGAGTGCACAACTTTTGTCGAAGCTCTTGATTTTTTTCGTGCTTTGCGCTATAATATTCTGCGTTGTTTAAAACATAAAGGAGGACACGCGCATGAATGCCCTTGAAAAATTTTTATACGCTCTTCAAGCTCCCATGACCACGCCGCAGCCCTATGGGCTCTGGCATATCACGTGCATGCTTATCGTTGCCGCCCTGACCGTTTTTCTGGTGCTGCGCTTTCGCGACACCGACGATAAGACCCTGCGTCGCATCCTGCTGATCGCCTGGGTTGCCATGGTAGTATCCGAGATCTATAAGCAAGTGATCTTCGCCTTTGACTGTGACGGTCTCACCACCGCCTGGAGCTACGCCTGGTACGCCTTTCCCTTCCAGTTTTGCTCCACCCCGCTTTACGCACTGCCCTTTGTGATCTTTTTAAAGGATGGCCCCGTGCGCGATGCCGTGATCGCCTTTCTTTCCACCTTTTCGCTCTTTGCGGGACTGGCGGTCATGCTCTACCCCGGTGATGTGTTTATCAGTTACATCGGTATTAACGTGCAAACCATGCTGCACCACGGCCTGCAGGTCGCACTCGGCATCTACCTTGCCGCCTATTGCCGTCGCCGCATGAACCGCCGGAAATTTCTCAGCGGCCTTGCCGTCTTTGCCGCCTTTGTGGCGGTGGCCATGACGCTGAATATTGCCATGCACCATATCCACCTGGCCGCAGGCATTGACGCCACCTTTAATATGTTCTACATCAGCCCCTATCACAATTGCACGCTCCCCGTCCTTTCGGTCATTGACCCGCTTTTGCCCTACCCCGTCTTTTTGATGGTCTATCTGCTGGGCTTTGCGCTGGTCTCCGCGCTTGTGTACGGTGCGGAAAAGGGTGTGATCGCGCTGATCGACAGACACGCAAAGCACCATGAAGCGCACTAACGTTCTGCTGTGCGCGGCTGTGGGCGTCTTTGTGGCCGCCGAGATCACGCTCGGCACGCTGCTGCAGGTGCAGCACGGCCACACCGTGACCGTATGCTCCTATGCCTCGGTGATACTCGCTTGCCTGTTTTGCCTTCTGTCGGCCTCGCGCAGCGTGGCCTATTTCTCGACACAGCTGGGGCTTTTTTGCACGGTGGGGGCAGATTTTTTCTTAGTGTGGCTGCCCGAGCGACAGCAGCTGCCAGCCATGCTCTTTTTCTCGGTGGCACAGCTTGCCTACTTTGCAAGGCTCTATGCTGCCGACACAAGCCCCCGACGCCGTCGGCTGCATCTTATCCTGCGCCTGGCGCTATCCGCGCTTATTCTACCCGTTACCGCACTTGTTTTGCGGGGGGGCACCGATGCCGTGGCGCTGGTCTCAATGTTTTATTACGTCAATCTCATCGTCAATATCGTGTTTGCCTTTTGGCAGGCCGAACGGCCGCCCCTGTTTGCCGTAGGTCTTCTGCTGTTTCTCTGTTGTGATACCCTCATCGGCCTTTCCTGCCTTGATGCTTACTTTCCCATCTCGGCAGATTCCCTTATTTGGCGCATCACGCACCCCGGCTTTGACCTTGCTTGGGCCTTTTACGTGCCCTCTCAAACCCTCATTGCCCTCAGCCTCCTGCCTCACAGGTTACGAAAGGCCAAGCACTCTTAATTGGATAAAAAAGGCCTCGGAGCATTAGCTCCGAGGCCTTTTTTGTTGCAATCTATTACCAAAAATCCTTTTCGTTCACCTCAGCGATGTCGCCATCCTTGAAGCCTGCGGCAGCAAGGATTTTCTCTACATCCCCGCGGGCGTCAATGTAACCCTTATGCGAATCGGAGCCGTAGGTCACGGGAATACCCATCTCAAACAACTCGCGCAGGAACTCCGCATACTGGTAGCGGAATTTCTCGCTTGCCTTAGGCGTGCGGAAGAAATGAGAGTTGCACTCCACGTACTTGCCGTTTTCCTTAAGGGCCGCGGCGATATCCATGTTCATCGAGCGCGGAATGACGGTGAAATCCTCATACCAAGCGGCGTTGCCGATATACCAGGGGTGACCGAGAATAGTCACGCGCTCGTCATTGGCGAGCCAAAGCTGCTGACGGTACCACTCCTTGATGGCTGCATCAAGATCAAAGGGCGTTCTCTGTGCCTTCGGCACGTCCACACGCCAATGCGAGGCGCCGATGGCATAGCGCACACCCATCTCCACCAATTCCTGCTTGGTGGCGGCAAGCTCAATCTCAAAAGGCGTGCCCGTGGTGGGTGCCTCATAGCCCTCGCGAGAGCCGCCGTTTGCAATGATGTAATCAAACTCGGGCTTCTCAATGGGGGTCAGCTCAACGCCAAGCACCAAAAAAGGATATTTTTTCTGTGCTTCCTTCACGCCCGCCACAGATGCCTTTAAGTCGCCCAAAAACTTTTGGTCGTTAAAGTTGGCGTGGTCGGTGATGCCTTGAAAACGAAGCCCCTGTTCGATGCCGCGCGTCGCAATCAGCTCAAGCGTGTTTTCCGCATCGTAGGAATGCTCACTGTGAATGTGCCAGTCGGAATGTATGATCATACCGTTATCCTCCAAAAAGCATTTTAGCAGATTTTCTCCGCCATGCTCCCATTCTATCACACCGCGAACGAATTGTCAAAGGATTATGAAAAAAAAGTAAAATTAACGGTGTACTCTCACCAGCACGCCGCCGTTTAGGCGCGATTCCTCTGCGGCAATGCCCATGAGGTGGCTTTCAAGTGACTCACGCAGGCCGGTTTGCAGGGGCTCTTTCCCCGTGAGAATATCATAAAGCTCATGGATCAGCTTCTCGTCACCGCCGCCGTGGTTGTTGCCGTCCACGCGCAGCGCGCGCACCGAAATGATCTGCTTTTCCTCGCCGAACACCATCAGCTCGATCTGCTCGGCGCGCTCATCCAAAATGATCTCGCCGTGTGTACCGTAAAAGGTCATGCGTCTGCCCGCCTGTGAGGAAAACGCCATCGTGAGCGAAGCGTTCACGCCGTTTTTAAAGTGCATCTGCACCATTTGATGGTCGGTTTTTTCCACCTTGCAGCGAAAGGCGCAGCGCCCGTAAACGCCGTGTGTGATCCCCTCCCACAAGGCCTCCTCGGTGGTGGGATTTTGGATAGCTACCTTGGAATAGGGCCAGCTATAGGTGGGCTTTTCACGCTTCCATCCGTCCACGTAAATGCGCTTTGCGCTATACGGGCAGGAGTCCATATGCTTGCAATCCACACAGCGCTCAGCCGCCCCCTCGGGCGCATTGGCGGGTGTAAAAAATTGCAGCTCTCCCACAGAGGAAACCGTTTCGCATTCGCTGCCGACATAGGCCTGAATGAGATCGAGGTCATGGCAGCATTTGGCAAGAATCACGGGGTGTCCCTCGGAGAGCGACGCGCCGATGCCGCGCACGTAAGCCTGCGCCCAATGGAAATAAGAGGGGCGCTCCTGCGCGTTGATGGCGTAAAGTCTGCCGATCACGCCGCTATCGAGCAGCTCCTTGCACTTTTGAAACGCGGGGGCGTAGCGCAGCTCATGGCACACCATGACCCTGCCGCCCGTTTTTTCCTGCGTCCGAAGCAGCTGCTCCACCTCCTCGCGGCTGTCGCTGATCGGCTTTTCAAGCAGCACGTCATAGCCGAGCTCCAACGCACGCACACATTGCGGCACGTGGAAACGGTCGTCGGTGGCGATGATCAGCAGCTCGGCGCGCTTTTCGCTCAAAAACGCGGCGGCATCGGTAAAATCCGTAGCCTCGGCAAGACCGAACGTGCGGTGCATCTTTTCAAGCTGCTGCGGGTTACGGTCGCAAAGCGCAACGACCTCGTATTTTCCCTCCGCTAACAGAAGGCGCGTAAAAATATATCCGCGGGAGCCGCAGCCCAGTACCGCGACGGTAATCTTTCTTTCCATTTTCTGCCCTCCTCCTTAAAGCTCGTTTTGATACAGCGCCTCGGATACCACCAGCTCTGCGTTCGGGTGGTTTTGCAGATAGCTGGCGGGGGCCGTTTTGGTCACACCGCCCAGCGCCACCTTGCGCATAATGCCGAATTGCCAATCACAGTACAAATAGATCTTAAAAACCTTCGCGCGAAGCAGCTGCCGCATACCGAGCGTAATGCAACGCTTCGGGAAAATATCCAACGCACCGCAAAGCTTGTTTCGCCCGTTATTGGTAATCGTTTCGCGTGCAATATCAAGGCAGCGCGTGCCGATCTCGGCAAATGCCTCGTCGGTCACGGGATCGTCACGCTCGGGCGGCTCGTTGAAGGCAATATGCCCGTTGATGCCAACGCCCGTCAGGCAGCAATCGATCTCCCGTGCCTCAATAAAGGCATCGATCTCGCTCTCCTCGCCCGGCACGGGGAAGATACGGTTCTCGACGGGCATGACAAGGGTGGGGTCGATCTGATTGTAGAGCAGCCGATCCATGATCTCTCGAAAGCTGAGGCCACCGTCATAGTCCACGTAGGTATCGTCGTCGTTTAAGTACTCGTCCATATTGATGAAAACGCAATTTTTGAGGCTGACCCTCTCCGCATTGACGCGGCGCGCGAAAATGGGATATTGCCCCACGGGGCCCACGGGGCAGATGATGGTGGTGGGCTTCCCCTTTGCATTATTCTGCTTGATGGTGTCAAGCATGATGTCTGCAATCTCCTCGTAAATGGCCTCTTCGCTTGCGGCCACACGGAAGGGCATTTTGGCGTTCTTCCGCAGCTCTTCCTTTTTACAGTAATAAATATAATCTTTCATGATACACCTCCGTTTGATGGCATCACCTCATTATAGCCCCGCGGGAGTCGTGATGGAATATATTTTTCTGCTTTTTTATTGTACAATCCTGCAAAGCCTTGACAAGCCCCATCGTTTTATTTATAATGGTGGCAAGAAGGGGGAGATGACCGTGACAACAACACTAAGCGCCCTGCTGCATACCGACTGCACCGTCATGGATCTGACGGGGGTATATATCACCGCGCAGGCGGCATCCGTGTACGACTACTCCAAGCTTGGACGGCACAAGCATATGATCTATTACTGCGAAAAGGGCACGCGCCATTATTTTGATGCAGAAAACCGCCCTCTGCTTACCATTCATGGGGGAGATGCCGTGTTCGCCGCCGACGGTGCCAATTACATCTCCCGTATAGAGGATGGGGACGCCCCCGAAAGCGGCATTGTGATCAGCTTTCAGTTGAAAACCCCCGAGGGCGAGCCGATCGAGATCACGGATACCTTTCGCCTGCTGGCAAGAGACCGAGACCGTCACCTTTACCGCAAGATCATGCATCTGTATGAGAATATTCTGCAAAACGGACACCGTCTTGGCATCAAAGCCGCCTTTTACGATCTTTTGAGCGACCTGCTGACACACGACGCCGACGCCGCACAGCGCTATTCCGAGGAGCTTGCCCCCGCCATTGCGTTTATGGAAGCTCACTCCGAACGGCAGGTGAGGGTGGGCGAGCTCGCCGCCATGTGCCACATGAGCGAGAGCAGCTTTGCGCACAAATTCAGCAAATATTCAAACGGTATTTCACCGCTACAGTTCCGCAACCGCATACGCATGATGAAGGCCGAGGAAATGGCAAACGACGCCAACCTTTCCGTGGAAAGCATTGCGCAACATCTTGGATTTTACGATGCAGGATATCTCTGCCGTTCCTATAAAAAACACACGGGCAAGACCTTAAAAAGACAAAAAGGAGAGGGAACATAACTGTTCCCTCTCCTTTTTTGACACACCGCAGGGGCGCTTGCGCCTCCCGTATTTTTAATGTCGATATGTCAAAAATGAAGCAAGCGTGAATGCTGCTCAATGTATGCGGTGAGCGCTTCCTGCAATTCGCCTTTTTTATACAGCACAAAGCCTTCCATCGCGCGCATTTGCTCTACCGCGGCGGCTCCGTAAAGCTTTTCGGTTGCTTTGCTCTGATAAAAGAAAACCACGTCGTTGCAGATGCAATCCGGAATTCTTGCACGAAGCTCCTCAATGCAATACGCCTTTGTTTGTTCCACCGTCAAACAATCTTCGGTATTTTCCGCCTCGTCCGAATCAAACGGTTCTTCATGTTCTTCATCGTTTTCATCCCGGCTATGTGGCCAAAACAGCCAAAGCTCCCTCTGTTTATCAAAAAAGAACGGCTCACTAAAGCAAAAGAACATATCTTGATACAAAAAATAGCCCGGTAGCTCGTCATCCTCGGGGCATTTGAAATACGCAATCGGCAGGCCGTGCTCCTTGATGACGGTATAAACGTCATTATCAACGTGGGGTCTGCGCATCCATTGGTATTTGCGAGGAAAGTCCTTTTGGTGAAGTGAGCGTTTGAATTTGATATAGCCAACAGGCGTATATATCAATTCCCACAAGAGCCACAGCAGCAAAAGCGGGATCATGAGCAGCAGCACGACCGTAAAAATAACGCATACGATCCCCTCGCTGATGCGATCTTTTATTTTCATGTCCCCTCCTCCTAAAGCGCACCGTCCTCGGCACGCCCGTTATTCGTGCGAGACGAGTGTATATAACAGCTCCTTCATCCTTTTGGCAGGTCGCTTGAAGGCAATGTAAAATACTGCTTGCAAAATAGGCCAAGGAAGCAGTAAGGGCGGCAGGTCAGCAAGCTCGTTTGCATTAGCCGCCCCGCCGGCGACTCCGACGATCAGCTCGGTGATCCCGATCAGAAACGTCAGCAAAAACAAAAGATAGAGCGGCAGAAAGATGGCACACACAAAAACACGCATCCGAACCAAAACAGACAGCACGGTCAGCCCGTCCTCTTCCCGCATTTTCACGTGGGCAACGGGGGCAAAGCTGTTTTGCGTGCGCCCAACGAGAAAGGCCTTGACGGTTTTTTCCGCAATCACAAAGCCGTTTTTCAAGGCGCGGCTATAATAGCTCTCACATTCAAAGGCCCCCACGGATATGGCTTGTTGTAACACGGCTTCCTTTGCCGATTTTGTTCTGATCGTGTATTTTTCAAATGGTAGCAGCCACCCAAGCAGCTTCTTCATACCGTTATGTTACCTCCGCGAAAGGTGCCTCGTCCTCACTTGTCGCACGGTAAAGCACGGCATTGGTATATTGCCCAAGCTGCTCGTGCTGCCCCGCCCTCGAAAAATAGTACCGACCGTCACCAAAGGCGTACATGCCCGTCGCACCGTAGGGAAAATAAATGCCCCGACGGGAAAGAGGCAGCTCCGAGATCTCCTCGCCGTACACCGTATGCACTGCGGGCCGGGGCATGGCATCAGCGGAAATAAAGAACATATCGTAATTGGGCAAGCCGGGCTTTTTGCCGCGATAAACGGCCAGCATCCATTGCTTTTTGTAAGCATCGTATTCGAGATTTTGCACACCGAAGGTGGTGCTTCCCGTGCAAACGAAGCATTTGGAAGCGCTACCGTCGCCGCAGCGGTGCATCTCTCCCTGGCGCAGCGGACGCGCAACGGTATCCCACCAGCGTGCGGCGTCAAAGGTCAAAATCACCTGGTAATCGTTGTCGCATCTGTCCACGTCTCCGTATACGCCGTAGCATATGCGCAGATATTCCCTTCCCGCGCTCTGCCCCCATGCGGGGCCCCAGCCGATGCCGTCAATGCCGCTGCACGCGTATTTGTGCGGCAAGCGAGCGCCCTTTACGGTCACACAGGCCTCAAAATCCTCCGCAACCTGCGGCAAATATACCGCGCGCATAATGCCGTCGGTTTCGGCATTCATATTCATGCGGTCTATT
This sequence comes from Clostridia bacterium, assembly GCA_017453325.1. Lineage (GTDB taxonomy): Bacteria > Bacillota > Clostridia > Oscillospirales > CAG-272 > Firm-07. The sequence goes on along the minus strand of JAFTKK010000059.1, from coordinate 3,108 downwards.
TTGTCCACATCAAATATCACACAGTAAAATGCGTTTTTGATCTCAACATCCGCCATGTGCAGACTTTTGAGTATGATTTTGCCAATGATATCGTTTTTGTATTCAAGAGAGCCGTACACCTTGCCATCCTGCTCGCAAAAATCAATACATCCAAGGTGCCCAATGAGGCCATCCACGCTGCCGATCACGTTGCCCAAAAGATCGGCTTTGATCAGCTTGGTCGTGAAGGAGTAATATATGTACCCTTTTTTCGCATCTACCGCAATACCTTGACAGTGAATCTGCCCGTGATATCCCGAAAATATGTTTTTTGGAAATTGCATTGCTGTGCTCCTTTATTTTGTATATGGCCGCCCCGTCAAGGGGCTTTTTTATCAGACATAGCTTTGCTATTTGTGCAAGAAAACCGTCTTGTGCCGTTTGATATTTGTATCAAGTAAATTATAGCCGAAGAGAGCCGAAAACACAAGCCCCTCGGCGCAACATTTTTGCATCTTTTGCCGCGTCGCGGCTTGTAAGGTATTACAAACTTGCCACGCCACCACAAAATCTGCGAAAAATCTTTCAGCCAAGAGGTGCTCGCAGTTTCGGCAGAGCAAAAAGGTGGCATGGCAAGGGAAAGGGATGCGGTAATATGCGGATATGACAAGGCGCCTTCCCACGGTCAGGGCGCTTTTTTGCCTGCCCAAATCTTGCGGGTTCGGTTCTCTTCGGCTATAGCACACCCCAAAAGAAATGTAAATAAAAACTTGGAAAAAGAGACGGCTGACATGCTCACCGTTTCACCGCCGAAATGACGCCACAAGCTATTTTGTTGCCTGCGTTTCCCGCGGGCTGCGTGGTAAAATCATCCACACGGTCGTGGATGATCACCGTTTTGCCAATGATCTCGCTGACGGTCACCCTGTCTGTAAGAAATGCGAGAAATGCCCGATGCCCCGCGCCGAAAAGGGGCGGCATATCTCCCGCGTGATAAGGATGCGGACAAGAACCCGGATTGTAATGACTTCCTGCATTGGCAAACGGATCGTCCCCGTTTCCGCTGCAATCCGAACCGCCGTGGATATGGAACGCAAAAATACTGTTTTTACACGCCTGACCGGAAACGGGAAGCCCAAAGATATCTGCCACGATCAAAACACCGCGCGCAACCTGATAAAATTTGACCGTGCCGCGAATACTGCTGTTTTGTGCATTGCCGCCCATCACGGCTATCGCGTCTGGCAAGCCGCGCAGCATGGAACAAATATTGCTTTCATCACTCTTGTAGTACATATCGACCCCTCATACCATGATATTTTTTGTGTCGTTACATACTATGCGACAATCGCTCCGCACGCCCTCTGACTAACCGCAATAGCGCCGCCCTCAGTTGAGCAGCCAACAAGAAAAGCCACCCAATGGGAGTGGCTTTCTTATTGCGAGAACACTACAAAAAATATTTGAGCGATTTTACGATTAGGATTTGGACTCAAACCGTTTTTTAGTGACACAATATTTTTTCTTGAAACACAAAAGATTATTGTTGAAATTATAATTTGTGCCGCTATTACAATTAAGTACAGATATAAGTTAAACAAAAGGGCAAAGCAAACAGAAACGGAAAGCGAAATTGCGAAAATAATCATAAAAAACCATTGGAAAGAATATGCAATAGACGCTTTAATTTGATTTTGGGATTGTTTTGTGGAGAGACATAACGGTCGTAATTCTTTTTCACAAATCCACCGCCTTCTTACGACTACCAAAGAATACAATACCTATGGCGCCCAAAATATATGTTGGAAATGATATCCAAAAAACGATTTCCCATATTTCACAAATTTTATAAATCAATTCATTTGTTTCTTTAATGACACCGTGATTTGAAAGAAAATACCGACCTGCTTCAATATGGTCCGCGCTGCCCCCGACAATTCGTGGGAATACCAAAAAGCCAACAACAATCAGCATTTCAATGCCTGTCCATATAGCCCAAAGGATATCATATATACTCTTATTTTTTATAAAATGGGGAGTATTGGCATTATTCACTGTGCCACCGCCTTTCTGGGTTTATTATACCATATTTTTGCAGGAATGTAAAGAAAAACCGCAGGGACAGGCGTCCTCGACTGTCCGCAACTGGCATAGGAGCATTCATGCTTTGCGTAAACATTTGCGCGTTCTGTGCCCTGCCGTAGGGGAGGGGCTTCTAAACTCGCTACGCGAGTAAGCAGCGTTTTGTAGGAAGAAGCGCCTTGGCGGTGGAGCACCGCCAGCGCAAGATAAAAAACTGCAAATTTTACGCTTTGGCCGCACCTTGCGGTGCGGGCTAGGATATTCGCCTACGGCGAAGATTCGCGCTACGCGCGAATGCGAACCTAATTCCGTAGCGCTTCGCGTTGCGGAGCAACGTTTCGAAGCGTTAGCACCGCAGCCAATAAGAAAAGCCACCCACGAGGGGTGGCTTTTCTTATTGGCTGCGGTGCTAGGATTCGAACCTAGGGAATGACGGAGTCAGAGTCCGTTGCCTTACCGCTTGGCGACACCGCAATATAAGCGTTCTTTGCAGAACAAACGTTATTATAACAGAAGCGAAATTAATTGTCAAGGGGGTTTTGAAAAAAATTCCAAAAAGTTTGTCGCAAGGCGGCAAAAGATAGTATGACGCGTCGGGGCGACATTTATACACCACTGCCGCCGTTCAAGCATATACTGAAAGAAAACGCCGAAAGGAGCTTTTTATGACCCTGACTGAGATGCGCCCGAACGATACGGGCGTGCTATTGGCGGTGCCATCCTGCCCGTTGGTGCCGCAGCTCCGCGCAGGCACACACGTGCGCTGCATTGAAAAAAGGGACGATCTGATCTCAATCGAAGCAGATGGTGTGCGCTTCGTGCTCGCCCTCTCGCTCGCCGCGCAAATGATATTGGCGGCTTACCTGTAACATACGGTTTTTCGACACCATTATTTAAAAAAAGTTCTTGAAAATCCCCCCGTGATGTGCTATAATAAGTCGTGCAGCAATATCGCCACTTCTACCCATGGCACAGCTGGATAGCGCGTCAGACTCCGACTCTGAAGGTCCGCGGTTCGAATCCGCGTGGGTAGGCCAAACAAAAAAG
>JAFTKK010000058.1 GCA_017453325.1 Clostridia bacterium | reverse complement strand
CTACATATCAGACGACCATTCCCTTGAGGAGGGGGATTTAGTTCGTGTTCCAGTTGGGGACAATGGCAGAACCTCTGTAGTAGAAATAGTCGACATCGAATACTTCAAAGAAGATGAAGTTCCTATGCCTCTCGACAGAGTCAAGAAAATAATCGAGCGCGTTGACGATTGGGAGGATGATGACTATGAAGGCTCACCAAAGACGCTAGATCTGAACTTCAAAAGGTTTATGGATCTCAACAATTTGCCTGTGATCCGTTTTCACGATCTACGACACAGCTACGCCACGTTTATGCTTTACAAGGGGGTAAACCCGAAAATTGTCTGCAACGTACTGGGGCACAGCTCGGTCAAAGTTACGTTGGATCTGTACTCACACCCTGACGTATCAATGCAAGCTGTATGCCTTGATGCCTGGATGTAAAAACAAAAAAAGCAAAGCGATATCTTGCCTTCAGACAAAATATTACTCTGCTTCTTCTGTGTGGCGGAGAGAGAGAGATTCGAACTCTCGGTAGGGTATTAGCCTACACACGATTTCCAGTCGTGCGCCTTAGACCAGCTCAGCCATCTCTCCGTGCGACCCGTATATCATACCAAAAAAATGCGGGTTTGTCAAGAGGTTTTTGAGAAAAAATTGAGGTTTTTAGCTGCTTTTTTATCGGCACGGGTGAATTTCTTGACAAAATGTCAGCGGTTTGCTATAATATGACAGATTACCGCGACGCGGCAAAAGATGTAAAAATGTTGCGCCGAGGGGCTTTTGTCTTCGGCTCTCTTCGGCTATAACATGACAGATCACCGGGAGGTTTTGATGGAACTTACCATGTATTCCTATTTTGCCGAGACCGTGCGCGAGCAGGGGGCTGCGGCTGCAATCGAATATGCCGCCTCACACGGCTTTTCTTCGGTCGAGCTGCTGGAGGTGGTCGGCGGCAAGCGAGCTCCCACCTTTGCCGATGTGGCAAGTGCCGAACGCGCCCGTGCGCTCCTGGAGGCAAGGGGAATGCGTTGTGCCTGCTATTCCGTGGCGGCCGATCTTGTTGTGCCGCTTGTGCAAAGCGGCGATTATACTGCGGTGTTGGAGGCGCTTTGTGCACATGTGCCGATTGCGGCCGCGCTCGGGTCTCGCTTTTTTCACCATACGATTTGCTTGAATCTCAACCGCGAGGTATACCTCTCGTTGCCGCCTCTTGAAAAAATATTTGACCGTGTTTTGGAGGCGCTTTGCCGTGTGGCGGATGCCTGTCGCTCTGCGGGGCTGATCACCTTGTATGAGCCCCAAGGATATCTTGCCAACGGACTTGAGAATTTTGGCAGAATCTACAGCGAAATGAAACGGCGCGGCTATCCCATGGGGGTATGCGGAGATTTTGCCAATGTGTTGTTTGCCAATGAGGATCCCGCAGCCTTTGCGCGCGCGTATGCAACCGAGATCCGCCATGTGCACGTGAAGGACTTTGCAACTGTTGCCCCCGATGCCGTGACACGCTTTAAAAAGTTCGGTACACGCGCGGCAGGTGTGCAGGTTGCGGAATTTCCGCTCGGCGAGGGCGGCGTGGATTACGGTGCGTGCTTTTCCGCTCTTGCCGCGGCCGATTATCGCGGCGCTTGGGCTCTCGAATGCTCCTATATCGACCGCGAGGCGGGCTTTGCTCGCGATCTTGCATGGATGCGAAGCCATCTTTTGGTGTGAGTTGAACACGCCAAGAACGCGTTTTGCGGGAACTTTCAATTTGCTCTCAAAAGCCTAACAGAAAGGAATCAAACAGTATGAAACTCGGTTTGCTTGTCTCCCTGACCGCTACTCCCGATATTGCGGAGAAGCTCAAAAGTGTGCATGACCTCGGATTTACCTCCTGCCAGATCACCTGCTGGGATATGTCGCTTTACACCGACGAGATGGCCGCGCGCATTCGCGACGCGCTTGACACCTACGGCATCACGGTCTCAACGCTCTGGTGCGGCTGGTCGGGTAGGAAGAAGTGGAATTTTTACGACGGGCAGCTGACCCTCGGTCTTGTGCCCGAGGCTTATCGCGCGCAGCGCATTGAGGAGCTGAAGCGCGGCTCGGATTTTGCCAAGAAGCTGGGTGTGGCGCAGATCGCCACACACGCAGGCTTTCTGCCCGAGAACCCTTACAGTGAGCAGTATCACGGCGTGATCTGCGCACTGCGCGAGGTGGCGGAGCACGTGAAGAAGAACGGCCAGCTCTTTTTGTTTGAAACGGGTCAAGAGACCCCCACCACGCTGCTGCGCGCCATCGAGGACGTCGGCACCGACAATCTCGGCATCAATCTCGACCCCGCCAACTTCATTCTTTACGGCAAGGCCAACCCCGTGGATGCGCTTGACACGCTCGGCGCGTTTGTGCGTGACGTGCACGCCAAGGATGGCCTCTATCCCACCAACGGGCGCGAGCTCGGGCGTGAGACGCCCCTCGGCGAGGGCAAGGTCAATATCCCCGCGCTGATCGTGAAGCTGAAGTCTCTTGGCTACGACGGTCCCATCACCATTGAACGCGAGATCAGCGGCGAGCAGCAGATCGCCGACATCAAGGCGGGCAAGCTGCTGCTGGAGCAGTATATTTGACACGTTCTTTTAAAAAAGTTGAAAAAACAATAAATTTCGATGCGTTAAAATTGGAAAATATCACATAAAAATTGGAAAAACGACAAAATAAGATTGGATTTTGTGAAACAAGGCAAAAAAGACCGACGAAACAAACGGCTTCGTCGGTCTTTTTGTAGTTTAGGCAAAATAATTCTTGGCGCGTGCAATATCGCATCTGATCTGTGTTTCGAGCGCGCCAAGATCGGCAAAGCGCTGCTCCTCGCGCAGGAAATGCAAAAAGGCAACCGTCAAGGGCTTACCGTATAGGTCGCCCTCAAAATCAAAAATGAAGGTCTCGCAGTTCACGTCGCGCCCGTCATTGACGGTCGGCCGCACACCCACGTTGCAAATGCCGTGATGGGTCACGCCGTCTGCCACCACGGTGACGGCATAGACGCCGTGCATCGGCACAAGCGCTCCTCGGGGGAAGGTGAGGTTTGCGGTGGGCAGACCCATGGTGCGCCCAAGGCGCCGCCCGTCGGTCACGTGCCCCGAAAGGGTATAGGGACGCCCCAGCAGCCTTGCCGCATCGTCGGGGCGGCCGCCCGTGAGCATGGCGCGCACCAGACTGGAGCTGACGGTGTAGGGGCCGTCAAGCACGGGGGGCATTACGGAAACTGTGCGCTCACCCGTGGCGAAGCGATGAAGGAGCGTGGTGGGCGTGCCCGCGCCGCGTGCACCGAAGGAATAATTGAAGCCGCACACCAATAGCTCCGCGCGGCACTCGCCGATGAGGATCTCGTCGATAAAGGCCTCGGGGCTCATATCCTTGATGGCGGGGAAGTCGTAAAGCACGGCAAAGTCAAGCCCCGCCTCGGCGATCAGCGCCAGCTTTTCCTCAAGCGTGGTCAGCTGCGGTGTGGGGGACTTGGAAAGCGTGGCGGTGGGCGGGGTGGAGAAGAGCAGGACGCCAAGCGGCAGATCCTTCTCCTTGGTGGCGCGCAGCCGCTTCAGCTCCTCAAACAAGGCGCGGTGGCCGACGTGTACGCCGTCAAAGTGCCCGAGACAAAGCCCGCAGGCAACGTGCGGGGGCAGAGGGGCGTTTGATTGTTGCAAAGGGATCACGCGCATGACGGCACCTCCTGTTCGCGCTGGTTTCTGCAATCTCATTTATTATATCGCAAAAACGCGCCTTTTGCAAGGGGCGCGCGAAAAAAACTGCCGGGCGGAGCCAAGGGCGGGAGTGCGAACAGGGTGTGTGAGGTGTGAGATGGCAAGGCGGGAGGACAGCGCCCCTACAAGGAAGAACGTGCTAACAATGCGACAACACGCCCCATTCGATGTAGGGGCGGGGCTTGCTCCGCCCGAAAGCAACGATGAAAAACCAACGAACGGGAGGACCAAGGTCCGTGACCACCGCAGGTGTGTCAACGTGCTCGGCGAAGCCGAGGACAGCGCCCTACGGGTAAAGAATGTGCGAACAGGGTGTGTGGGGAGGTGGCGAGTGCGAGGGGGGAGTTGCGCTCACTCCTTCCGTCATTTCCTTACGGAAATGCCACCTCCCTCGCGGAGGGAGGCAAGGCGGGAGGACACAAGGCCCTCCCCTACGAGGAAGAAATGTGCGAACAGGGTGCGGGGGGAGGTGGCGAGTGCTCGCTACGCTAGTAAACGGCGTTTTGTGAAACACAAAGCGCTAGGTGCTCCCGCTTTGGCGGTTTTATGCCTTATTTTCGGGAGGACACAAGGCCCTCCCCTACGGATTTGTGCAAATATTGCGGCAATCAGCCCACTTCAATGTAGGGGCGGGGCTCGCTCCGCCCGCAAACAACGATGAATAAACAAACAAACGGGAGGACGCCTATCCCTACGGGTGGCGTGCGAACGTGGTGCGGTTTGTCAGCGCGGTCGGCGACGGGCAAGATCCGCCACCGTGACGCTCACGGCGCTGATCATCAGCGCGGCCATCGGGTATTCGAGCATACTGCCGTAATAGACGGCTGCCGCGTGTGTGAGAGGCGCGTTTTGCTCCACTAAGTACAAAATGCCGAGCAGGCAAAGCACGATGGGCGGGAGCGTGCAGAGCAGCAGCACGCGCACGGGGTCGATAGGGCGGCTTTTATATCCTTTTTTTCTCATATTCATACAAAATCTTCCAAAATGAATAATTTGCGAGGAAAAAGGGCTTCCTTTTCCTCTGTATCATTATAAATCAACGCATCGCGTCTTTCAAGTGAAAATATTTTCCGTTACGACGGGGCTGTATATTTTTGGTTTTTTTACGGATTTGGCGGGGCGCGAGTAGAATGAACATGCAAAAATGGCGTATATCCGCCTCGGTATGCGCGGTATGCGCCGTGAATGGCGGCCTATTCGTCGGCGTTTTGCACAATTCTAAAAAAAGAGTGGCAGTTTCGCGGCGGCGAGGGGTGTTCTCTCGGGTGCTATACTCAATTTGGCGCATCAAAATACAGTGACAGAAAAAAGGAGAAGACATGAAGATGCTGTCGCGCTTGCGAGGGCGCTGCCGCCGCACGGTTCTGCTGGATACCAAACGGGCAACCGTGGCGGGAAAGGGATTGATCTATCGGTTGGTTTTTGACCGTCGCGCGGGCGAATACGCCATCGCGATTGCCGAGGAGGGAACTGCCGCCACCGTGCGCGTGGTCGGTCGCGACGGAGAACGCGCCGCGGCGCTCTTCGCGTTACTGGTGAAGCACACCGTCACACTCTGCCATTTTGACGACGTGCTGCTCGATCTTTTGCCCGAGGAGGAGGCGCTCCGCTGAAAAAAGCATCGCTCGGCGACCTGTGCGCAAACACAACGCCGAGCGGTGTATTTTTTTGCGTTTTTTTCTTTACAAAACGTTTTTTTTGTGCTATAATACATTCATTGTGATAAATTTTCTATGAGAAAGGCACGCCCCCCGCGTGAAATGATCCATGAAGTGTCCTAATTGCGGCTTTCAAGATAGCAAAGTCATTGATTCCAGACCCGTTGAGGAGAGAAACAGCATTCGCCGCCGCCGCGAGTGTCTGGCTTGTCAGAAGCGCTTTACCACCTTTGAAATGATCGAATCCATGCAGATCCTTGTGGTGAAAAAGAACGGCGACAAGGAGCTGTTTGACCGTTCCAAAATGCTCTCGGGCATCATGAAGGCCTGCCAGAAGCGCCCCGTGCGCGGTGAGGAGATCGCCGCCGAGATTGAGACCGAGCTGCAAAATTCTCTGGTGCAGGAGGTTTCCTCGCGCCGCATCGGTGAGATGATCATGCAAAAGCTCAAGCAACGTGACGACGTGGCCTACGTGCGCTTCGCCTCGGTTTACCGCGAGTTTAAGGATCTTGATACCTTCCTGCTCGAATTGAAGGAATTAAAGGAACAAAAATAAACGCATACAGCGCGGCTGCAGAAGCAGCCGCGCTGTATTTTTGCTTTGCGAGGGGGTGCGAACCATGGCCCCCTCCGCGAGGGGGCTGTCGAGCGTATGCGAGACTGGGGGAGTGAGCGTTGGTTCAAATAGAGCTGTTGTAATTTGGCGAGTGCGCAAGGGAACGTTGCGCGGGCTCCTCCACCCGCTACGCGGGAGCCCCCTCCCGGAGGGAGCCATGGAGGGGAGCACGAACAGACGTGTTGACGTGGGATACGGTGCGCACGCCCCCCATTTTCTCACCCCGTTAGCGCATATTTTGCCATTTGAGGCCTGCGTAGCAGTCCTTGCCGAGCGCGGCCTCAATGCGCAACAGACGGTTATATTTGGCCACGCGCTCGGAGCGCGCGGGGGCGCCCGATTTGATAAAGGGCGCGTTGGTGGCCACGGCAAGGTCGGCGATGGTGGTATCCTCGGTCTCGCCCGAACGGTGCGAGAGAATGTGCCGATAGCCCGCGGCGTTTGCCGTGCGGATGACCTGCAGCGTTTCACTCAGCGTCCCGATCTGGTTCGGCTTGATGAGGATGCTGTTGCCCGCCCCCTCGCGAATGCCGCGCAGCAAGCGGCTTTCATTGGTCACGAAAAGATCGTCTCCCACCAGCATGACGCGCTCGCCGAGCCGCGCGGTGAGATCGCGCACGCCCGCAAAATCCTCCTCACCGAGCCCGTCCTCGATCGAAACGATGGGGTAGCGCTCCGAAAGGCGGCACCACTCCTCGATCAGCGCGGCGCTGCTCATCTCGCGGCCGCGCTTGGGCTGCTTGTAACCCTCCCGTTGCTGCCACTCGCTTGCCGCCGCGTCAAGGGCGATCTTGACCTGCCCCTCGGTGTAGCCTGCCACACGGATCGCTTCGTTCACCAACGTGAGTGCTTCCTCGTCGCTTTCAAGATTGGGGGCGAAGCCACCCTCGTCCCCGACGGTGGTGGAAAGACCGCGCGCACGCAGCAGCTTGCCGAGCGCGTGATAGACCTCGCTGCCCCAGCGCAGCGCCTCGGAGAAGCTGGGGGCACCCACGGGCAGGATCATAAACTCCTGAATATCCACGTTGTTGGCGGCGTGTGCGCCGCCGTTTAAAATATTCATCATGGGCACGGGCAGGGTGCGCGCGTTGGTGCCGCCAAGATAGCGGTACAGGGGCATATGATAAAAGCCCGCCGCCGCGCGTGCCACGGCCAGCGACACGGCCAGCATGGCATTAGCCCCCAAACGGTGCTTGTTTTTCGTGCCGTCAAGCGCGATCAGCAGGCGGTCTATCTCCTGCTGGTCGCCCGCGTTTTTGTCGCACAGCGCCGAGGCGATCTGTCCGTTGACGGCCGCTACCGCCGCCGTCACACCCCGCCCACCGTAGCGTGCGGTATCTCCGTCGCGGCTCTCGTGTGCCTCAAAGCTGCCCGTAGAGGCGCCGGAGGGGGCACTTGCCACGCCCACGGCGTCGCCCTCCAGCACCACGGTTGCCTCAACCGTGGGGTTCCCGCGCGAATCGAGAATTTCACGCGCGCTTACTTTCTTGATCAGTGGTTTGCTCATGGTTTTGTCCTTTCTTTTTTCGTAGTTTGCCCGCCTCGCTTTGCCCTCATACGGCAGCGCAAAAAAGAAAAGTCGCAAAAAGTCTGTACAAACCGCACTTTTTATGATATAATTATTGCATCTTATTATTTTTGTAGCGCACGCAGCGTGCGCGGGAGTGTCATATGTATCAAAAAAACAACAAGGGCGGCGGGGAAAGAGCCGCGCGTCCTCGCTATCGTGATGGGGAGCGCCTACGCCGTGCCGAGGGCACGCGTGAGCGCGCGGAGCGTCCGAGTGCCGACCGTGAATACACGGGTAACGGTGCCGTGATCGGCAGAAACGCCGTGCGCGAGCTCTTGAAATCGGGGCGCGCCATTGACAAGCTGCTGGTGCAAAGCGGCGAGCGCGAGGGGGCGCTGGTGCCCCTGGTGGCCGAGGCCATTGAGCGCGGCATCCCCGTGGTGGAGACCGAGCGCCGCAAAATGGATAGCATTGCGGGCTTTGTGCCGCATCAGGGCGTGATCGCCATGGCGGCCGAAAAGGAGTACGTCACGGTGGAGGATATTCTCGCCATCGCTGCCGCACGCGGGGAAAAGCCGCTGATCGTGATTGCCGACGGCATTGCCGACCCCTATAATCTCGGCGCCGTCATTCGCTGCGCCGAGGGGTGCGGTGCGCACGGCCTCATTATTCCGAAGCGCCATGCCGTGGGTCTTACGCCCGTGGTCACCAAGGCCTCTGCGGGCGCCATTGAGCATCTGGCCGTAGCCAAGGTCACCAACGTGGCCGCCACCGTCGAGAGCCTGAAAAAGGCGGGCGTGTGGGTCTTTGCCGCCGAGGCGGGCGGTGCCGATTTCCGCACCGTGGATATGAACGTGCCCGCCGCCATCGTGCTTGGCAGCGAGGGCGCGGGTGTATCCGAGCTGGTGCGCAAGAGAAGCGATTTCACCGTCTCTATCCCGATGTACGGGCAGGTCAATTCCTTTAACGTATCCACCGCAGCCGCCATTTTGCTTTGCGAGGCGGCGCATCAGCAGCGCGGCGGGAAGCCGTAATTTTCTTGTGGGCGCAGATGCCCCCACGCCCCCCGTGGGCGCTGTCACAACATATTTTTGAGCAAAGGAGGGGAGTGCGATGCGCGAAACCGGCAAATATGATTTCACCGAGACCGATCAGGTGATGGATCAGCTGCGCGCACAGCTGCTGGCCGACCGAGAGGCCGCCGCGGCAAGTGAGGCCGCCGAGGTGCCCGTGCAGGAGACTGCCGACGCCCTGACGCCCGCCAAGGCCGAGGCGCCGCAGGCAGCAGCCGAGGAGAAAAAAGCGCGCAAAAAGCCGCGCCGTACGCCCAAAACGGTACCGAATACACCTGTTCTCCCGCAGGACAACAGCGTGCTTGAGAAAAAGAAGAAACGCGCGGCAGCCTTGGCTGCCGATGCGGGTGAGGACATGGACTGGGTGCGCCCCGAGGTGACCCCCCGTCAAGCCACCCCGAAAAAAGCAGAGGAGCTGCCCGAGGCCCCCGCCGCCGCAGCACCCGATGCCGCGCCGCAGAGGGCGAGCGAGGCATTTGACGAGGTGCTGACCTCCCCGACGCCCATCGCGCGTGCGCGCGGCAAGGGCGTGACCGCCACCTACCGCACCGAGACCCCCGCAAACGTGACCGTTGAGGGACTTTTGCAGGATATTTTCGGCGCAGGTGCGGGTAACGCCGCAGCCGACGCCTGGCTTGCCAAGGAGCAAAAGACAGAGGAAACAGCTCCCGCCGCCGCGCCTGCGGGCGAGCCCGAAACCGCATCGGCACCCGACAAGGAGGGCTCAACGCTGGAGCTTGGCGGTATGCGCGTGGTGCTGCCGCAGGAGACCGTGATCGAGGAGAGCGCGCCGATAGCAAGCCCCGCGCCCCCCGTCGCGCCCAAGGCACCCGCTGCCCCCGAAGAAAAGGAGCAGGAGGGCGAGGAGAAGGAGCTCCCCGCCGAGCTCTTTGCCGCCTTTTCCGTCAGACGCCATAAGGAGGGCGCGCTCCCGAAGCCGTCCCTCACGCGCCTTTCGGCCGAAAAAATGGCCTTCAAGCGCTCGCTTGAGGAGGCAGACGACGAATTTGAGCTCCTGCTTGACCTTGACTACGAGGATGAGCTCGGCGAGGCCATCGGCTTTGAAAAGATCCTCGCTTACCACGAGCGCCGCGTCAACGGCAAGACCCGTCAGTCGGGCGCGCGGAGAAGCCGCACGGGAAAGCCCGCCAAGAGCGCGGGACACGTGTTTGAATATACCTCACACGCGCACGATATTGCGCTTTCGAAGTTTTATACCAAGCAGCGCCGCCGCCACGTGATCGATCTCGTGATGGTGCTTCTGCTCTCGCTTCTGCTCGCCGTGTACGAGCGCTCGACCGCCATTCGCACTTTGATGACCGAGCTGGCAGGGGACCGTGCCTACGGCCTTTACCTCTTTGTCGGCGTGCTGCTCTTTTTCTCGGCCGTGGTGCTGCTGCGCCGCCACCTCATTGCGGGGCTGGTGCAGTTCTGGCAGCTTTCACCCACCAATGCCTCCTTTGCGGCGGTGCTGGTGATCGTCACGCTCCTTTACCACGCCGCGCTCTTTTTCCTGCCCGAGGAGGGCGCTATGTGCCCCTATCTCTCGCCCGCTGCGGTGGCGCTGGCGCTCTTGGCGCTTTCCAACCTTTTTGATTGGCACAGGGAGTTCAGCGCCTTCCGCGTGGTCTCCTCCAAGCATCAGAAATACGCGCTGCTGCCCCGCGTGTCGGTGGGCAACCGTGAGGCCGACGCCAAAAAGCGTCTCTTTCAGCCCGAGCAGCGCGAGGCCGTGTGGTACGTGCGCCCCGTCGGGTTTGTGCGCAATTATTTTGCCAACACCGAAAAGCGCTCCGATTACCGCCGCACCATGGGTGCCGAGCTGATCATTGTGGCGGCGCTGGCCTCTGCCTTCGCGCTGTATGCGCTGGCGCTCGGCGGCACGGTGCAGGAGGCCGTGCACACTGCCTTTGTCACCTTTTTGCTGACCGCCCCCACGGTCTCGATCCTCACCGTCTCGCTGCCCATGTTCTGCGCGAACGTGTTTTGCCTGAAGCGCAAGGGTGCCATCATCGGTGAGGGCCCCGTGTTTGCGGGGGGCGGCAAGACCAAGCTGGTTTTGCCCGACGACGAATGCTTCCAGCCCATGCCGCACGAGCAGTTTGAGCTGGTCAAAAACTGCGACGTGGAGCGTGCCACCGTGCAGATCCGCGCCCTGCTTGACAAGATCGGCAGCCCGCTTGCCGCCACGGTCTACGTGCCGCACGAGCGCCGTCTTTCCCCCGACGCCGTGACCCTGACGGAGGTGGATGAGCTGGGTGTGGCGGCCGTCATTTCGGGCGAGCGCAAAACGCCCATCCTGCTCGGCAGCGTGGAATATCTGCAAAAATACGGCATCCGCGTCAGCCCCAAAAAGGACGGACGCTATGACGAGCTCTGTCGCAATATGCTCTGTGTGGCCGTACATAATCGCCTGACGGCCCTGTTTATCGCACGTTACCGCCCGATGGCGGATATGCGGCGCTTGGCCGATCGCCTTGGCGCCGAGCAGTTAGAGCTGGTGATCCGTTCCAAGGATCCCGGCATTCACAATCAGATGCTAAAGGATCTCTTTGCCGAAACCGCGATCACCCCTACGGTGATGAAGCCCCTTGCGGCCGAGACCGATATTGCCGCCGAGCGCGTCGATGCCACCGTGGTGGCCATCGGCTCGGCTCGCGAGGCCGCCTCGACCTTTGCCGTGTGCAGACGCATCCGCCGCGCCATCAAGCTCGGTTGGCTGTGGCAATTTGCCTCTGCGGTCCTCGGTGGGCTGCTGGCAGCCGCCTTGGTGTTCCACGCGCGCCTCGCATCTCTGCCCCCGCTTGTTGCCGCCCTGTATCCGCTTTTCTTCGGCGGCCTGCAGGCGCTTTGCGCGTACCTCGCGCTGCGTGAGAAAAACGAAAACGAATAAACGCGATCAGCGCCCCGCCGCCCACGCGCGGTGGGGCGCGTCCCGTGCCGCGTTGCTCTCCCCGGCGAGGCGGCATCATCCAAAGGAGTTACCATGAACGAAAAGATCAGCTCGATTTTAAAGAGTGTAGAAAAGCCCGGACGCTATTCGGGCGGCGAATACGGCGCCATCATCAAGGAAAAGGACGCCGTGAAGGCGCGCTTCGCCTTCTGCTTTCCCGATACCTATGAGATCGGTATGTCCAATCTCGGTATGCGCATCCTTTACGGCGCGCTCAACCGCGAGCCCGACATCTGGTGCGAGCGCATGTTCGCCCCTTGGGTCGATATGCAGCAAAAAATGCGCGAGTACGACGTGCCGCTTTGGGCGCATGAATCGGGCGACCCCGTCAAGGATTTTGACATTCTCGGCATCACGCTGCAATACGAGATGTGCTACACCACGGTGCTGCAGGTCTTAAAGCTCTCGCATATCCCGCTGACCGCCGCCGCGCGCGGTGAGGATGACCCCATCGTCATCGGCGGTGGCCCCTGCGCCTATAACCCCGAGCCGGTGGCCGACTTTTTCGATTGCTTCTCGATCGGCGAGGGCGAGGATAACCTCGTGGAGTTCACTAAGCTTTATATCAGCATGAAGGAGGATGGCAGCTATACCCGTGCCGCCTTCCTGCGCCGCGCCGCCGCCACCGTGAAGGGCATTTACGTGCCCTCGCTTTACGACGTCAGCTACCATGACGACGGCACCATTGCCGCCATCACCCCGAAATATGAGGACGTGCCGAAGCAGGTGGAGAAGTGCATCATTGCCGATATGGACAAGGCCTTTTTCCCCGACAAGGTCGTCATGCCCTACATTGAGGCCGTGCACGACCGCATCATGCTTGAGGTCTATCGCGGCTGCATCCGCGGCTGTCGCTTCTGCCAGGCGGGCATGATCTACCGCCCCGTGCGCGAGAAGTCGCACGAGGTGTTAAACGCACAGGCACGCTGCCTGTACGATAATACGGGCTATGAGGAAATTTCTCTTACCTCGCTTTCGATCAGCGACTATACCGAGCTTGAGCCCCTCACGCGCAGCCTGCTTGAGTGGACCGACAAAAATATGGTCAGCCTGTCCTTGCCCTCCTTGCGCGTGGACAGCTTCAGCCGTGAGCTGATGGACCGCATCGCCTCGGTGCGCACCTCGTCCCTCACGTTTGCCCCCGAGGCGGGCACGCAGCGCCTGCGTGACGTCATCAACAAAAACGTGCGCGAGGAGGATCTCATGCGCGCGGTGAACGTGGCCTTTGCGGGCGGCAAGACCAACGTCAAGCTCTACTTTATGAACGGCCTGCCCACCGAGACCTCCGAGGATATCGAGGGGATCGCCACCTTGGCGCAAAGCGTGGTGCACGAATATTACCGGAACAAGGAGCGCCCCAAGGGTCGCTCGCCGCAGGTCACCATCAGCGTTTCCTGCTTTATCCCCAAGCCCTTCACGCCCTTCCAATGGGAGGCGCAGGATACCATGGAGATGCTGCGCGAGAAGCAGGAATACCTTTACGACAAGATCACCGACCGCAAGGTGCGCTACACGCACCACGATGCGCGCGTCAGCCACATCGAGGCGGTGCTGGCACGCGGCAACCGAAAGCTTTGCCGGGCGCTGGCGCTGGCCGCCGAGCGCGGCTTCTGCTTTGACGCGTGGGACGAGTTTTTTGACTACGACAAGTGGCTCTCGGTTTTTGCCGATACGGGCATTGACCCCGCCTTCTTCGCCAACCGCCAAATGGGGCTTGACGAGGTGCTGCCGTGGGACGTGATCGACATCGGTGTCAGCAAGGAGTTTTTGAAGCGTGAGCGCGCGCGTGCCTATGAGGCCGCCACCACGCCCTCCTGCCGTGAAGCCTGCGCGGGCTGCGGCGCCAACCGCCTGGGCGGCGAGCGCACGCCCTGCCCCAAGAGAGGGAACTGAGATGAAACAAAACGACGTAAAATTCACGCTGCCCCTGCTGGACGCCCCGCGCACCCTGCGCGTGCGCTTTCGCAAGGTCGGCAACCTGCAATATATTTCACACCTTGACCTGCAGCGTACCTTCAGCCGTGTGCTGGTGCGTGCGGGGCTGCCCCTTTGGTACACCAAGGGCTTCAATCCGCATATCAAAATGGTCTTCGGTATGCCGCTGCCCGTAGGGTCGGAGAGCGAGTGCGAATTTCTCGATATCCGCATCGAGCGCGAGATGAGCGAGGCCGAGGTGATGGCGCGCCTGAATGCCGAGCTCACCGACGAGCTCTCGGTCACGGCCGTCTATCCCGCCATGCGCAAATTTTCCGAGATCGCTTATGCCGAGTATCTTTACACCGTGGTCACGGCGGGCGCCGACGAGGCGCTGGCAGACCGCGTGCGCGAGGCGCTCACGACAGGGCCCCTCACGGTGGTGAAAAAGACCAAGTCGGGCGAAAAGGAGGTCAACATTTTGGAGGCTCTCCACCGCACCGACGTGCGCCTGGAGAACGGCGCCATCGTCATTGAAGCCGTGCTTGCCGCAGGGGAGGGAAAATACCTCTCGCCCGAGGCGCTGATCACCGCGCTGCGCGAAAAAACGGGGATCCTGTCGGGTGACCCGACCGTCGAGCATTACCGTATTCTGCGCCGCCGCGCGCTGCTTGCGGACGGCGTGAGCACATTTTCCTGAGGTGACGTCAATGGAGATCAGAGACGGTATTGGACATCAGGAGGATGAAATTTGCTCCTTTCTGCTCATTGGCCAATCGAACATGGCGGGCAGGGGAGAGTTTGGCGAGGTTGCGCCCATTGACAATCCGCGCTGCTATATGCTCCGCATGGGGCGCTGGCAAAAAATGCGCGAGCCCATCAATCCCGACCGCGGTATTTTCGAGGGAAAATTTCACAGCGGCGTCGGACTTGGCGCCTCCTTTGCCGATGGCGTGGCCAATGCCTTTGGCATCAAGGTCGGCCTCATTCCGTGTGCCGACGGCGGTACCGCGCTCTCGCAATGGATGCCCGGTGAGGTACTGTTTGACCACGCCGTGCTGATGACGCAGCTTGCCCGACGCAGCTCGCGCCTTGGCGGCATTTTGTGGCACCAGGGCGAGAGTGATTGCAGCACCGAGGCGAACGTGGCCGCCTACAAGGAGAAATTTATCACCATGATCACGGCGCTGCGCCAAGCGCTCGGCGCCGAGGAGCTGCCGCTGCTCATCGGCAAGCTCTCCGAGCAGATCGGCGCGGAGTGGGGCGTTTTGGACCGCCCCCGACGCCTGAACGCCGTGTTTGAGGAGCTGGCGCGTGAGCTGCCGCACACCGCCACGGTCTCGGCGCAGGGTCTTAGCCTCAAGCCCGACAACCTGCATTTTGACGCCGCCGCCCAGCGCGCGTTCGGCACGCGCTATTTCGAGGCGTATCGCACGCTGTTGGGCTAAACGTTTCCGTTCCTCTTTTGGGACGGTTGCGACAAAAAAATAAGCTTACCCTTTGCGAGCGAGGTTTCGAGAAATAGCGCGAATTTTCATCGCTTTAGGCGTGTTCGATTCCGCTACGACTACCGCAAAGGCACGCTAAAAGGGTGCACCCTCATAGGTGGCCTGCAGCGCCGCCTCGAACATCTCGTCGGCGTCAAAGCTGCTCGGCAGCCCCGCGCGGGGCTTTTCGCGCCTGCCGCCCCCCGGTCCCGTGGCGTGATCCCGCTGCCACCAGCGCAGCAGCACGGCAAACACCGTCTGACGGTGTGCAAGGGCATATTCGGTGGCGCGCACCTCTCGCTCGGCGATGTAATCGGGCGGCAGCCCCTTATTCAGCAGCTCTCGGCGCTCGCCGTGAGAGAGCGCCGAGCCCTCGGGCACCGCGGGCGCGGTGCCCGTCTCGGTGGGTTTGTTTTCTTGGCTCTTTTCTCTTGGGTTTTCCTCGGAGAGGGCGGAGCCTTGGCGCGGCGGCGCTGCCGGAGGCTCTTGTTGCGCGTGTGCGCGCTCCTCGCTCCGCTCTCCTTCGCTCCGCTCCTCTATCGCTTTGCTTTGCTTTTCTTTTCTTTGCTTTTCTTTGCTTGGGGGGAAGGGTGCCGGGGAGGGTGCCTGCCCCCTTTTGCTGTATTCGCGACCGTCAAGACGGCGCTTCACGCAGGGCTCGATCATGCGGGCAAAGCTTTCGGTCAGATCGCTGTCAAAGTGAGGCAGCTCCTTGTTTTCACGCTGCATGGCCACCAGCGCCAGCAGCAGCTTTTTGACCTCCTTACCCGGCAGCTTTTCGATGGCGGGCAGCCAATCGTAAAGCAGCAAAAATCCAAGCTCTAAATTTGATTTTTTGGGCATAAACTTCTCCTTTTCTTGCTTGTTTTGTGCCCTAATTTTAACATAACGGCGCGCTTTTGTCGTCAACTGCGCGCATTTTTTCTCTCGTTGGTGACGGGAAATGACGGGAAAGGTTTTAAAATATGGAGATTTTATATCAAGATGATGACGTGGCGGTGGTGATCAAGCCCGCAGGACTTCTCTCGGAGGACGCGGGCGAGGGCTCGCTGCCCGCGGCGCTCCGCCCCACCTTGGGCAGGCTTTATCCCGTGCATCGGCTTGACCGCGTGGTGGGCGGCGTGATGGTCTATGCGCGTCGGACAAGCGCGGCGTCGGCGCTTTCCCGCGCGGTGAGTGAGGGGGAGCTTGAAAAGGAATATCTCGCCGTTTTGGAGGGGCTGCCCGCAGCGCCCGAGGGCGAGCTTGTCGATCTTTTATTTAAGGATAGCCGCCAAAACAAAAGCTTTGTGGTGAAGACCCCGCGACGCGGCGCGCGCGAGGCAAGGCTCACCTATCGCACCGAGGCGCACGTCACGGGCGAGCAAGGGCCCCTCACCGAGGTGCGCATTGCGCTGCAAACGGGGCGCTCGCACCAGATCCGCGTGCAGTTTGCCTCGCGCGGCACGCCCCTGGTGGGTGACGGCAAATACGGCGGGCGCGTCAAGGCCGCCACCCCCGCGCTCTTTTCCGTGGGGCTTGCCTTTCCGCACCCCAAAAGCGGCAAAAAAATGCGCTTTGCCGCACCCCCGCCAAGCGGGTTCCCGTGGCAGCTTTTTGCCAAGCCCCACGCCGAGATCGAGCACAAATATCTGGTGAGAATGCCAGATGCCGAAGCGCTTGCCGCCCTGCCCGACTGTCGCGTGCTTGCAATGGTGCAGACCTATCTTAACGCCCCTCTGGGTGAGACGCACCGCGTGCGCGCGGTTACCGAGGGCGACAACACTACCTATATAGAAACGCGCAAATACCGCATCAATGCGCTGCGCGCAACGGAAGAGGAGCGCGTGCTCACCCACGGTGAATACCGCGATCTTTTAAAGGAGGCCGACCCCACGCGCCGTCCCATTGAGAAGCTGCGCTATCGCTGGCCCTTTGCGGGGCGCGTGATGGAGCTGGACGTCTATCCCTTCTGGCAGGATCGCGCCGTGCTGGAAATTGAGGTGGAGAGTGAGACCGAGGCCGTCACGCTGCCGCCTTGCCTGACGGTCATTGCCGAGGTGACGGCGGATAAGCGTTACAAAAACGTAAATCTCGCAAAATCCGTGCCAAACGACGATATTTCGCGCCCGCTGTAAAAGAGAAGATTGTCGGAAACACCGCTTCCGACAAAAGCCGAGAAAACAGGCAAAAAAAGGTCGAAAGTGAGAGGAACCCGTAGTTCCGACCGCTTCCGACCTTTTCCGTTTCAGAAAAAATATCCAAAATCGGAAAAATATTTTACAAAACCCCTTTACAAAACGGAAAAAGTGTGCTAAACTGATACCAAAGACGGAAAAGCGAGGTGCTTTTATGGACTATATCAAGAGAATTAAGCAGCTGAAGAACGAAAAAAAGATGACCAATGACGAGCTGGCAGAGAAGACCGGCATTGCCGTGGGCACCCTTTCCAAGATCTTGGCCGGCATCAGCGAGTCGCCCAAGCTTTCGAACTTTGTGGCCATTTGCGAGGCGCTCAATTGCTCGCTTGACTACATCATGTACGGCATTGAGGAAAACAGCAACAACTACACCCTCACCGAGGAGGAGATCGCCCTCATTGAGCGTTATCGCAGGCTCGATGCACGCGGGCGCGATACCGCCGCCGCGCTGATCGCCAAGGAGGCCGAGTTTGCCCCCACCGAGGCTGAGCCCGCAGCTCCTGCACGCTTTGTGCGTCCCGAGCCGCTTGCCGCGCGCCTCACGGCCGCCTATGCCGATAATAAAAACGGCTTTGCCCGCCGCACCCTGCCGCTTTACGACCTGCCCGTTTCCGCAGGCGTTGGCGTGATGCTGGATGGGGAGAGCACCGAGGAAATTACCGTGAGCGACAACTCGCGCACCCGCGAGGCCGATTTTGCGCTGCGCATCAGCGGCAATTCGATGGAGCCGCGCTACCGCGACGGTGACATTCTTCTGGTGCAGGAGACCGATGCCGTGGAATTTGGCGAGCTGGGCATCTTTATTCTCGACGGTAACGGCTTTTTCAAGGTCTTTGGCGGCGACCGTCTGTATTCCCTCAATCCTGATTACGGCGATATTCTCCTCAAGGATTTTGAGGACGTCCGCGTGGCGGGTCGCGTGATCGGCAAGCTGAAGAAAAGATAATAAAAAAACAAAGGGGCCGTCTCAAATGCATTCGCATTTGAGACGGCCCCTTTCGCGTGAAAAGGCGAGGGTTTTCTCCCTACACCGAATTGGGCGCGTCGCCGCATTGTTTGCACTCCCGCCTTTGGCTCCCTCCGGGAGGGGGCCATGGTTTGCGATCCCGCACATCAATTACGCGCGTCGCCCGCGAGAGTTTGCACCTCGCCAAAACGGGCGATTCGTGCATCGCCCCTACGGCAAAAATGCAATCACCGTGCGTTTGGGTCCTTGTTTGCATATATCTTTGGAATACACCTCGGACAGTCCGGGAGGCCTGTCCCTACAGGATATCAAAACATGGTGCGTCAGAGCCACTCGGCGCGCGCCATTTTTTTGTAGGCGGAGGGGGTGTAGCCCGTGCGTTTTTTAAAGACGCGGGAAAAATAGTTGCTATCCTCAAAGCCCGTCATGCGCGCGACCTCGGAGAGCGCGAGCGTGCCCTCAAGCAGTAGTCTTTTGGCCTCGGCCACGCGCTGCGCGAGCAGGTAATCGATGATCGAGGTGCCCATGTCGCGCTTGAAGACCGTGTCGCAGTAAACGGGCGAGAAAAAGGTGATGCGCCCGACCTCATCGAGCGTGATGCGCTCGGCGATGTTTTTGTTCAGATATGCCACGATCTTGGCCGTCAGCGGCGAGATCTCGCGCTCCTGCAGGTTGTTTTGAAAGGAGAGCAGAATGGCCGAGAGGAGATGCGAGCCCGCCTGCTCGTAGCCCAGCGGATGGCGCCGCACGATCTCGTCGCAGGCGGCGATCATCAGCTTTGTTTCGGGGCGCACCGCCTCGCGCAGCACGGCGGGCAGGCTTGGCGGCTCTACGGCGTGAAAGTTAAAGCTGATGTAATCCACGCGCTCACCCGTGGCTTCTCTTGCGCGCCGCGCACCGCGCGGCACCAGGATCGCGTCGCCGCGTCCCAGCGCCACGGGCGTGCCGTCAACGCGGTAGTGAAGCGTGCCCTCCAGCACCACGGTGAGGTCAAAATAGGGGATGGCGGTTTCGGTGATTTCCGCGGCCTGTCCGCCTCGGTTGTGGCGAATGTAGAAGAGTGAGAGGTTATTCATATTAAGATCGTCCTGTTTTTGCGTTCAAATATAAAGATATTGCTTTAAAAATATATAAAATTGTGCTAAAATGAGAATAGCACAAAAAAATTGTTTTGTCAAGGGGGAAACTCACATGATACAGCTCTGTGCCTTTGCCGACGAGGCAGGCGACGCGCTTGAAACGCAGATCGCCGCCCTGAAGCGAAACGGCATTTCACTCATTGAGGTGCGCAAGGTGGGCGACAAAAACGTGGCCGACCTCACCGACGGCGAGGCGCGCGCGACCGCGCGCGTGCTTGAGCAAAACGGCATTCGCGTCTGGTCGGTGGGCTCGCCGCTCGGCAAGGTTGATCTTGCCGATGCTGTCGCGCACATGGAAAAGGTGCGCCGCGTGTGCGAGATCGCGGTGCTGCTCCATACCGAAAACGTGCGTGTGTTCAGCTTCTTTAAGGCCGAAAACGAGCCTGCCGCCGTCAAGGCGTATCTGGCGCAAATGGTGGCCATCGCGCGCGAATACGGCCTCACGCTCTGTCACGAGAACGAGAAGGGGATCTTCGGCGACACCGTAGCGCGCGTCAAAGAGCTTGCTTCGGCAGGTGTTGAGGGGCTTGCCTTTGTGTACGACCCCGCCAATTACATTCAATGCGGGCAGGATACACGCGAGGCGATGGCAGCGATGTTTGACCGCACCCGCTATTTCCACATCAAGGATGTGATTGCCGAAACGGGCCAGCTGGTGCCCGCAGGCGAGGGCGACGGCCATATTGACGAGCTGCTGGCGCGCATCAGAGATACGGGGCGCGACGCGGTGCTGACCTTAGAGCCGCACCTGAAGGTCTTTGCGGGCTATGCCGATATCGACGATACCGCCCTGCAAACCAAATACGTTTACGAAACCAATGAGGAAAGCTTTGACGCGGCGGCAAACGCCATGCGCGGTCTCTTGATCGGTGCAGGATATCACGCCGCCGTCAACGAGAAAGGAGAGCATATATGGCAAGCAAGATGAAATTCGGTCTCAATCTCTTTTCGCTGCGCAAGCAGATCGGCACGAAGGAGGCGCTGATCGCGACCCTCGCGCGCCTGAAGGACTTGGGCTACGATTACGTGCAGTATTCGGGCGGCCCGTGGGAGCCCGCGTGGGTGAAGGAGGCGAGCGAGCAGACGGGGATGCCCGTGGTGCTCACGCACGTTAAGCTCGCCGCCATGCTGGAGGCACCCGCAAAGCTGGTGGCCGAGCACAAGCTCTTTGGCTGCGAGAACGTGGGGCTTGGGATGTTTGAGTTCCGCGGAGTAGACGAGGCGACCCGCCTTGAGGGCATTGCCAAGATCGGCGAGGCGGCAGAGAAGATCACCGCGGCGGGCGGCAAATTCTTCTACCACAACCACAACTTTGAGTTTCAGAAGCTCTCGTCGGGCAAAACCGTTTTCGATACGCTCTTTGAGGCGCACCCCGATGTGAATTTCATTCTCGATACCTTCTGGCTCCAGGCTGGCGGCGTGGCGATCCTGGAATATATCGAAAAGCTGAAGGGACGCATCGGCTGCGTGCACTTAAAGGACTTTTTGCCCACCTTTGTGAAAAATGAGGAAACGGGCAAGTACGAGTCAAAGCCGAAGTTTGCCCCTGTGGGTGACGGCAACATCAACTGGCACGCGGTGATACCCGCATTCGTGGCGGCAGGCGCCACCTATTTCCTCGTCGAGCAGGACGACGCCACCGACTATGAGGATCCGTTCGAGCAGGTCGGACGCAGCATCAAATACTTAAAGGAGAATTTTTAAGATGAAAAAGGTAAGATTTGGCATTGTCGGTGTCGGCAATCAGGGCAGAAAATATATCAAAAAGATTTTTAACGAGGGCTTGATCGCAAACGGCGAGGTCGTGGCCATCTGCGACATCGACCCTAAGGCCATTGACCGCGTGAAGGACGAGGCCGATTACAAGGGCGCCGTCTTTACCGATTATAAGGAAATGATCGACAGCGGCATGATCGACGCCGTGATGATCGAGGTGCCCCACTACTCTCACCCCGAAATGACGATGTATGCGCTCACGCACGGCGTGCACGTGCTCTGCGAGAAGCCTGCGGGCGTTTACACCAAGCAGGTCAAGGAAATGAACGAGGTGGCCAAGAAATCCGATAAGCTTTTTGGCCTGATGTTCAATCAGCGCACCGACTGCCTGTATCGCAAGATGCGCGAGATCATCGCCTCGGGCGAGATCGGTGAGGTGCGACGCGTGAACTGGATCATCACCAACTGGTTCCGTTCCGAGTTTTATTACAACGCCTGCGATTGGCGTGCCACCTGGGCAGGGGAGGGCGGCGGCGTGCTGCTCAACCAGTGCCCCCATCAGCTTGACCTCATTCAATGGGTCGTTGGCATGATGCCCGCGAAGATCCATTCCTTCTGCGGCTTCGGCAAGGGACACGACATTGAGGTAGAGGACGAGGTGACGGCATATCTCGAATATGCAAACGGCGCCACGGGCGTGTTTGTGACCACCACCTGCGAGGCAGGCGGCACCAACCGCTTTGAGGTCGTTGGCAACAATGGCAAGCTGGTGGCAGAGGGTGGCAAGCTGACCCTGACCAAGCTTGCTGTGGGCTCTCGCGAGTTCTCGAAAACCACCGAAAAGCAGTTCGGCGAGCCCGAAAAGACCATCACCGAGGTTGAAACCGACGGCAAGAACGAGCAGCACGCAGGCATCATCAACAACTTTGCCAATGCCGTGCTTGGGCTCGAGCCCCTGTACGTGGACGGCACCGAGGGCATCAACGGCGTTGAAATTATGGACGCCATGCTCATGTCCTCCTTCCTCGGTCGCGCGGTAGAGCTGCCCATTGACGACGAGCTTTATTACAGCGAGCTGCAAAAGCGCATTGCCACGAGCCGCCCCAAGGGTGCGAAAAAATGAGGATCGCGCTGGTTGGCGCAGGCGTCATTGCACGCGTGCATATGCGCGCGCTGCTCTCTCTTGGGATGCCGCCCGCTGCCGTTTGCGATATTGACAAGGGAAAGGCGCACGCGCTTTTGGCGGAGTTTTCGCTCTCGCTGCCCGTGTTTACCGACTACACCGAGATGCTGACCGACTTTGCCCCCGACGCGGTGCATATCTGCACGCCGCACCATTGCCACGCCGATATGATCGTGGCGGCGCTCGCGCGTGACGTGCACGTGCTCTCGGAAAAGCCGCTTTGCATCAGCGAGGCGGATATTCCGCGGATCCTTGCGGCCGAGGCGGCCTCGCGTGCCACGCTCGGTGTCTGTCATCAGAACCGCTACAATCCCTCCACCCTCTTTTTTAAAAACTATCTTGCCGACAAAACGGTGCTGACCGCGCACGGCAGCGTGCCCTGGCACCGCGATGCCGCGTATTACGCCTCGGGCGCCTGGCGCGGCAGGTGGGAGACCGAGGGGGGCGGCGTGATGATCAATCAGGCGCTCCACACCCTCGATCTTTGCCAATGGCTCTTCGGCTATCCCGAGGGCGTTACTGCCACCGTGGCAAATCTTTCGCTCGCGGATGCCATCGAGGTGGAGGATACCGCTGCCGCCACCTTCCGCGGCCCCGTGCCCTTTACCTTCTTTGCCACCAACGCCGCGGGCAAGAGCCTGCCCGTGTCGATCACGGCACGCACGCAGGACGAGGAGCTTGTGCTCCTGCCGCACAGCGTCACGGTCAATGGCAAGACCGCCTTTCACGAGGCGCAAAACATCGTTTCGGGTAAGGCCTGCTACGGGATGGGACACGCCACGCTCTTT
Organism: Clostridia bacterium; assembly: GCA_017453325.1. Classification (GTDB taxonomy): domain Bacteria; phylum Bacillota; class Clostridia; order Oscillospirales; family CAG-272; genus Firm-07. Next base: position 2,248 of record JAFTKK010000058.1, on the reverse strand, counting down.
GCCGATTTTTACGGCGCGATTGCGGCGGGGCGCCCGTTCCCGATCAACGGACGCGAGGCCGCGCGCGTGATCAGAATGATTTTGGCCATGTATCAAAGCGAGGCGCGCGCGGTGGCGCTTGCGCCGATCCTGTAACAGAAATACGGCAGCCCCTGCTGCGCAAATTTTCTCAAAATTTACGAAAAGGAGCTTTAAATCTATGAAAATGACGTTTCGCTGGTACGGTGAGAGCGACAGTATTCCGCTTTCCTATATCAAGCAGATCCAGGGCATGACGGGCGTAGTCACCGCCGTTTACGACGTGCCCGTCGGTGAGGTGTGGCCGCTTGAAACGCTGCTGGCCATGCGCGAGCATTGCCACCGCGAGGGACTTGAAATGGAGGTCATTGAGAGCGTGCCCGTGCACGAGGATATCAAGCTCGGCAAGCCGACCCGTGACAAGTATATCGAGGCCTACCGTCAGAACATCATCAACTGCGGCAAGGCGGGTGTCAGGTGCATTTGCTACAACTTTATGCCCGTGTTTGACTGGCTGCGCACCGACCTTGGCTTCCGCCACGACGACGGCGCCACCTCGCTTGCCTACTGCCACAAGCAGCTCATGGCCCTTGACCCCAAGGACCTGCACCTGCCGGGCTGGGATGAGAGCTATACCCCCGAGGAGCTGCAGCGCCTGCTCGGCGAATACGAGGGCATGACGCACGAGAAGCTGTTTGAAAATCTCGTCTACTTCCTCAACGCCGTGATGCCCGCCTGCCGCGAGGCAGACGTCAATCTTGCCATTCACCCCGACGATCCGCCTTGGGATATGTTCGGTCTGCCCCGCATTATTTGCTGCGAGGCCGATTACGACAGGCTCTTTGCCGCCGTGCCCGATCGGCACAACGGCATTACGTTCTGCACGGGCAGCCTTGGTGCAGGTCGCTTTAACGATCTGGTGGCGCTGGCAGGGAAGTATGCCGACCGCATTTACTTTGCCCATCTGCGCCAGCTGAAGTACACGAACGACACCGATTTTTACGAGAACGGACACCTCACCGAGCGCGGCGACGTCGATATTTACGGCATCGTGCAGGCGCTGGTACAAAACGGCTTTGACGGCTACGTGCGTCCCGACCACGGCAGAAACGTGTGGGGCGAGACGGGCAAGCCCGGCTACGGCCTGTTTGACCGCGCCATGGGCGCTTGCTATCTTTGCGGCCTGTTTGAGGCAGCGGAAAAGGAGAAAAAACAATGAAATTACCCTTTACAGTCGATCTTTCGGATAAGGTAGCGGTCGTGACGGGTGCGGGCGGCGTGCTGATGAGCGAGTTTGCCCGTGCGCTGCTTGACTGCGGCGCACGCGTCGCGCTGGTCGATATCAATAAGGAGGCCGTGGAGAAGCTCGCGGCCGAGCTTGGCGAGCGCGCCCTCGCCGTGCCTGCCAACTGCCTTGACAAGGCCGATATCGAGGCTGCGGCAGAGAAGGTGCACGCGGCGTTCGGCCCCGTCAATTTCCTCATCAACGGCGCAGGTGGCAACAACCCCCGTGCCACCACGGATAACGAGTATATGACGCCCGATATGGCGGCGTGCAAGGACTTCTTTGCCCTGGAGGAAAGCGGCATTAAGTTTGTGTTCGATCTCAATATTACCACCGCGTTTCTCGTCACGCAGGTCTTTGCCAAGGATATGCTGCAGGGCGGCGGCAATATCATCAACATTTCCTCGATGAACGCCTTTTCGCCGCTGACCAAAATTCCCGCTTACAGCGCGGCAAAGGCAGGCATCAGCAACTTCACCGAGTGGCTCGCCGTGCATTTTGCTCCCGTCGGCATTCGCTGCAACGCCATTGCGCCCGGCTTCTTCGTGACGCACCAGAACAGAGGCCTGCTCTTTGACGCCGAGGGCAATCCCACCGCGCGCACCGATAAAATTCTGAAGGGCACGCCCCAAAACCGCTTCGGCGAGGTCGATGATCTTATCGGCACGCTGCTCTGGCTCGCCTCGGATGCCGCCAGCGGCTTTGTGACGGGCACCGTCATTCCCGTGGACGGCGGCTTCCACGCCTTCTCCGGCGTGTAAGACGCGTGAAGAAATATTTGCCAAAAACCCCCGCCCGTGACCCTTGAACAAGTCCGTTAAAAACGGACAATAGACAAAAGCCCCCTGGTGTAGTAAGATATAATTACTACACCAGGGGGTACTTGTATATGGCAAGGAAATATCAACACACGCAAGAGCTGCTGCCGCAGATCCAAGAGATGCT
>JAFTKK010000057.1 GCA_017453325.1 Clostridia bacterium | reverse complement strand
GTTGGTAGAGCAGGGGACTGAAAATCCCCGTGTCGTTGGTTCGATTCCGACCGGAGGCACCATTGCGGATTTAGCTCATTTGGTAGAGCGCGACCTTGCCAAGGTCGAGGTGGCGGGTTCGAGCCCCGTAATCCGCTCCAACAAAAAAAGACGCCACCCAATCGGGTGGTGTCTTTTTTTGCTGTCGCGTCTTACGGGGGCGAGAACCTGCCGTTTTGCTTGCAAAACGGCGGGAAGAATGCCGATTTTGCGAAGCAAACGGCGGTGTTCAGCCGCCGAGGCATTCTGTTTATTTCGGGCACTTGTGCCCGAAATGGACGAGCACCCGTTGTGTGCACAATCGCGTGGGTGGTTTTCTTTTTGGGCGGATCGCGGTTGCACGCAACCGCGCGGGGCTCGAAGAGACACGCCGCGGGGCAAGTTTTTGCTTGCAAAAACTTAGCTTTTCAGCCGCCTTGCGGCTGAAAATAACGGGCACCCGTAATCCGCTCCAAAAGCGCAAATGCTGAAAAGCCGTAGCGCTTGACAAATTCGCCCATCTATATTATAATCAGCAAAGATCAAACCCAAGGAGCACCGCTATGCAGGTCACACAAAAGCCACTTTATTGCCGTTATATCAGCAAAGAAATTGAAAAATTCAGCCAGGAAGGCATCGCGATCTATTTGCCCACCGAGCAGGGCTACATCAATTATCATTTGGTGCACTCGGTCTGTGAGGAGCGAAACTGCAACATTTGGCGGCTTGGCCCTGCCTGCCATTGCAACGACGCACTGCAGGACGCGGTGCCGCTGACGCGCCCGCTTTCCGAATGGGAAATGGCGATCAGACCGGAGGGACGCCCCGATTTCATCGGCGGTGCGGTGCACGGCGATGAGCACATCGAATCGCTGCGCGTGACGCTTGACGGCATCTTGATCGACCAAAGAAACCTGCACGAAAGGACCGCCTTTCAAACGCTGACGGCAGAGATCCGCTCCACAGGCTACGACCCGAGCACTCCCACAAAGCGCATGCTGGCCCACTGCAAAAGGATCACCTTTGACCGCACGGGAGTGCGCGTGGAGCAAGAGGTGGAATGGCTCACCGACGCGCGGCTTACCACCTCTTATCTGGCCATGATGCCACCACTCAAGAGCTTTACCTGCCGCTACCGCACCGACTGCTCTCCCGACCCACGCCCCATTCCCATGCAGGGCGTATCGGCGACCGAATGTGCCAACACGCTCTGCCTTGCAGGCGACCGGGGCTTTTCCTTTTCCATGACTGTTGAAAAATATTTGAGCGACGGCGCGCAAAACACCTACTATATCACCGATAACGGCGGCAACTGCTACAACAAAATGTATTTTGTGTTGGCACACGGTGGGGCTGCCAAGCGCGGCGACGTGTGGCAGACCGCGACCCTTTACAGCATCCAAAAAAGCTAACTCCCGACTGATGCACCGCCAAAGCCGCGCTGCGTTCTTTTTCGATATTTTTGAGGTCGATTGCATACCGACCGCGCTTGACAAAAGCAGCTCTTACATATTATAATGAAGTTTGGTATGCCTGCCTTACGGTCGGCAAAAAACGGAGGTTCACACAAAATGAAGCTTTCTACGAACGCCAAAAACGCCGTTTACATCGGCTCGCTCTGCTCCATTTCCTATCTTGCGGTATATATTGCGCGCAACATTTTAAGCGCCGTGACGCCGCAGATGATCGAGCTTGGCTATGCCGAGTCCTATATCGGCAACATCTCCTCGCTTTACTTTTATTTCTACGCCTTTGGCCAGCTGATCAACGGCGCCATCGGCGACAAGATCAAGGCCAAATACATGATCTGCATGGGTCTTTTGGGCGCAGGCACCACCAACCTTGTGTTTTCGCTCATCACCCCCTACCCCACCGCCGCCATGCTGGTGTATGCCTTGACGGGCTTTTTCCTCTCGATGATCTACGGCCCGATGACCAAGGTGGTATCGGAAAACACCGAGCCGATCCACGCCACCAGATGCAGCCTTGGCTACACCTTTGCCTCCTTCTTCGGCTCACCCGCGGCAGGTCTGCTCGCCTCGTTCCTGGCTTGGCAGAGCGTATTTGCCGTCAGCAGCGGCATCCTTGCCGCCATGTCGGTGATCGGATTTTTGTTCTTCACCCACTTTGAGCGCCGCGGCATTGTGACCTACGGCCAATACAAACCCGCCGAAAAGGGCGCGGGTAACATCAAGCTCCTGTTCCGCTACCAGATCGTAAAGTTCTCGCTGATCTCGATTTTAACGGGCGTGGTGCGCACCTCCGTGGTGTTCTGGCTGCCCACCTACATTGCGCAGCACCTTGGCTTTGCCGCCAACACGGCAGCGGGCATCTTCACCGCCGCTACGCTGGTCATTTCCTTTACCGCCTTTATTGCCGTATTTATTTACGAGCGTCTCGGGCACGACATCAACAAAACCGTGCTGCTGATGTTCAGCAGCGCCGTGGTCTTCTTTACGCTCACCTACTTCGTCAGCATCCCCGCCCTCAACATCGTGTGCATCGTGCTGGCCATCATGTCCTCGAACGGTGCGGCCTCGATGCTGTGGAGCCGCTATTGCCCCAGCCTGCGCGACACCGGCATGGTCTCCTCGGTTACGGGCTTCCTTGACTTCTTGAGCTACATGGCCGCAGGCACCGCCAACATCATCTTCGGCAATGCCGCCACCACCATCGGTTGGGGCAACCTGATTTTGGTGTGGCTGGCGCTGATGGTCGTGGGTGTGATCATTTCCCTGCCCTACCACCTCTTTAAAAAGAAACAATCCGCATAACAAAACCACGCGTAAAACGCATGGTATGCACCAGCCCTAAAAGGGCAGATTGCTAGCGAGCATCTCAAGATGCATCGAATATTTCCAATCGCGCCAAAAGCACCACAGCTGAAAATTCAGCTAATCAGCCTTCTCCTGCGGGAGAAGGGGGACCCCGTTAGCGGTGGATGAGGAGTTGCCTTGAGTCTGTAACACCTCATCCGTCACGCATTCGCGTGCCACCTTCCCCCACTGGGGAAGGCTACGATCGCTCCACGCCTTTTAGGTGGTGGTTTTTTCTACTAAAGTTACAATAAAAATGCACCGCGGTGTGAGCCAATAGCTCACACCGCGGTGCGGTTTTTTAGGTTGCGGTGGCAATCATCGTGCCTTGATATTCGGCCAAAAAGTCCTCTGCCGATTTGCTCATGCGCACCGACACGTTCTTGTCGTCGCGAAATCCGAGCACAATGGCAAGATTACCGAAATACTTGTCGATGATCTGCACACGGATGCGCAGCTTCTGCTCCTCCGGCCAATCGGCGCTGAAGGCCGCACGGTAGGTGTGCCCCGGCGTATAGGTGTTACCCACCATATCGGCATACCCCTCCTCGGGGAACTGTGCAAACGTATTGTAGCCAAAGCCAAAGGGCATACACTTCTGCCCTTGCGCGTTTTCATAGTAAAACTTACCCCCGTCCCCGTCAAAGGTCAGGCGGAACCACTTGATGCCCATGGGATTTTCCGAAGCCGTAAAGGTCTTGCCGTTGATCTTTTCGGCAAAGGGGCTTGCGGTAGCGCCGCCAAGGTAAAAGAGCTTGCGGGTAGCGAGATAAGCGTTCAGCGCTTCGAGCTCGGCTGCGTTTGCGGGCAAAGCCGTGGGCTCCTCGCTGAGATGGTTGATAATATGATCGTAAAGCGCGTCAAATATCAGCTCATAATTGTGGGGGTTTCCTTGATTGTCGGAGTTGATCACGAAAATGAAATCGTGCGCGGGATCGCAGACCGCGATCTGATTGCCCATACCGAACATACCGAAGCACCCACGCGGTGCGCCCCAGATCTGATAGCCGTAACCGTGACCGCTGTGGAACACGAAGCCGTAATCATTGTCGCACACGTGCATCGTGGTGGCATCCTTGAGATAGGTCTCACTCAGATAACGCTTGCCGCCAAAGGTGCCGCCGTTTAACACAAAGCGTGCAAACAGCAACAGGTCGCGCGCCGTGCACATCACACCCGAATCACCCCAGGAATTTCCGCCCGGTGCCTGCAGGCAATACGCATTCTTCGAAAAGCCAATGTCATCTAACACCTTTTCCTGCAAATAGGAAAGGAAGGGCTTGCCCGTCAGGCGCTCTACGACCACACCGAGGATATAGGAGCCTGAGCTGTCGTATCTGAAAAGCGTACCGGGCAGCTTGGTGGGCTCCTGCTCAAAATAGGTGTCGATACGGTTTTCGGCGTGCATCTTAAACCAGTTCAGCCCCCGCTCACTCGCGGTTTCCATCATCAGCATCTCGCGAATGGTGCTGCTGTGTGCATAAAAGCCCTCGCGCCCCTCGTATTCGGGAAAGAATTTCATCAGCGGATCGTCAAGCGAAAGGAGCCCGTCCTGCTCGCAAAAGCCGACGGCGATCGACACGAAGCTCTTGGAAACCGAATACATACGGTGCAAAAAGTCCTGATGGAAGGGGGCGTAATAGCACTCGGAAAAGATCGCATCACCGCGCGAGAGGATCACGCTGTGGGTGGAAAGATGATATTTTTCGAGCTTTTCGTAAAAGCGACGGACGTGTGCGGAGGAAATGCCCGCTTCTTCAGGTGTACAAATACGCATAATGCTTCTCCTTTTTTCAAAAAAATTGCTCATTTTAGCGAAAAACCGCTTTTTTTGTAATATATTGCTCTGTCGCTCTTGCATTTTATCGGCAGACGGGCTATAATAAATGCAATCACGCACAAAGGAGCTCGCCATGCCGCAGATTTCGTTTGAGGAAACCCCGCCCTTTCATATCGAAAAAAAGACGTTCAAGACCCCACTCGCGGCCATGAACTACCACCGTGCCTTTGAGCTTTACTATATTCTGCACGGGGAGCGCGAATACTTTATCGGTGACAGGTTCTACCGTGTGTTTCAGGGGGATCTGGTGCTCATTCCCGAAGGTATGCTGCACCGCACCGCAGGCAAGGGTGCCACACGCTTTTTGATGTATTTTTCCAAGGAATTCCTCGCTACGTATTTCCAAAGCGAGCTACTGGGTGCCCTGCCGTTACAGGAGCCCTTCGTGTTTCGCGCGGATGCACGGATGCGTGAAACGCTGGAGCGCGACCTTGGCGATATGCTAAACACCTTTGAAAGCACCTGTGCCACCGACCGCGCGGCAAGGGCGATGCTGGCCGCACGCCTGGGAAGTCTGCTGCTGATGATCTCTCGCGCACCCAATCATTATATGCCCGAAAGCTTTACCGACGGGCGCATTGCCGAGGTCGTACGCTACATCAACGAGCATTACAGCGATATCGAGAGCATTGACCGCATTGCCGAGCAATTTTACATTTCAAAATATCATCTGTGCCGCAGCTTCACAAAAAATCTCGGTGTGCCTCTCATCACCTATCTCAACACCATCAAGGTACGTGCGGCCGTGCGCCTGATGACAAACGACAAGCTGAATATCACCGAAATCGCCACCCGTTGCGGGTTTAATTCCTCTTCCTACTTCTGCAAGGTCTTTACCGGCGAGATGGGGATGTCACCCACCGCCTACCGCAAGCGATTGCGATAATTGCTATAATCACGTCTATTATAACATACGAAACGACACCTGCATAGTAAAATTTTGCGTGTTTGCGCCTGCTTTTGCAAAATATTGCGTCGCCTGCGCAAAGAAATCACACAAAATCGAAGCGATGCGATGATTTTAAAGCAATATTTTTTAAAACAGCATATACACCGACAATATTGTGCTATTTTTTTTCGCGGCATTATATTACAATGTATCTATATAAATTTTTGGAAATGAAGCAAGGAGTACATGACGATGCTGACCAAGAAAACCATACGCACCGAACGCTTTATTCAATTTGGCGAGGGCGGCTTTTTGCGCGGCTTTGCCGACTGGATGATCAAAAAAATGAACGACCGCACCGACTTTGAGGGCAGCGTTGTCGTGGTGCAGCCCATCAAGCAGGGCCTTTGCGACCTGCTGACGGCGCAAAATTGCAACTACACCCACCTCATTCGCGGCAAGGAGGGTGTGGAATGTGACGTCATTGACGTGATCTCCCGCTGCGTTGACCCTTACCGCGATTTTGAGGCATATCTCGCGCTCGCCGATATCCCCACCGTGCGCTACGTGATCTCCAACACCACCGAGGCGGGCATTGCCTTTGACCCCGCCGATAAGATCACCGACGCGCCCCCCCGCAGCTTCCCCGCCAAGCTGACGCGTCTGCTCTACCGTCGCTACCAAAAAGGGCTTGACGGCTTTGTGCTTCTGCCCTGCGAGCTTATCGACCGCAACGGCGACCGCTTAAAGGAAACCGTTTTGCAATACGCTGCGCTTTGGGGGCTTGAGGAGGCCTTTACCCGTTGGGTGTGCGAGAAAAACGAATTTTGCAACACGCTCGTTGACCGCATCAACACGGGTTACCCCAAGGACGAGCAGCTTGACCTCGGCTACGAGGACCGTATGCTGAACACCTCGGAATACTTCCACCTCTGGGTCATTGAGACCGCGCTTGACCTCGGGCGCGAGCTGCCCTTTGCCAAGGCGGGGCTCAATGTCATCATCACCAAAAACGAGCTTGAAAAATACCGCACGCGCAAGGTGCGCATCCTCAACGGCGCGCACACCTCCTTCGTGCCCTTTGCTCTGCTTTCGGGCTTCACCACCGTCAAGGAGTGCCTTGACGACGAGGAGATGCACGCCTTTATCAGACGCTGCGTGTTTGAGGAGATCATCCCCACGCTCGATCTGCCCCGCGAGGAGCTTTGCGACTACGCCGAAAACGTGCTGACCCGCTTTGAAAACCCCTATATCAAGCATTATCTCACCTCGATCGTGCTCAACTCGGTGAGCAAATTCAAGGTGCGCGTGCTCCCCTCTCTGCTTGAATACAGACGCCGCTTCGGCAAAACGCCGCAGCTGCTGGTCTTCTCACTTGCCAAGCTGATCGAATTTTATCAAAAGGGTGAGCCCAATGACCTGCCCGAGGTCACCGACTACCTGAAGACCCACACGGTAGCCGAGATCCTCTCGAACACCGCCCTGTGGGATACCGATCTCTCAATGCTCACCGAGGAGGTAGCGGCGCATGTTGATCCATCCAAATGATAACGTAGACGTCAACCTCGAAAACGGACACAAATACAGCGTGTGCGACATCAAAAAGGGGGAGGCCGTGATCAAATACGGCTGCCCCATCGGCCACGCCACCCGCGATATTGCCAAGGGCGAGCACGTGCACGTGCACAACCTCGCCACCAATCTTTCGGGCAATCTCACCTACACCTACACGCCCTTTGAGGCAAAGACCCCCACCGAGGGCACCGCGCGCACCTTTCTCGGCTATCGCCGCAAAAACGGCACCGTGGGCATTCGAAACGATATCTGGATCGTCAACACCGTCGGGTGCGTCAACAAGATCTCCGAGCGCCTTGCTGCTCTGACGGGCGCCTTTGCATTTCCCCACCCCTTCGGCTGCTCGCAGCTCGGAGAGGATATGCGCACCACGCAAAAGATCCTTGCCGCCATGGTGAACCACCCGAATGCGGGCGGCGTGCTGGTGCTGGGGCTGGGCTGCGAAAACAACCACGTGGCGGCCTTTCGCGAGGTGCTGGGGGAGGTTGACCCCGCGCGCGTAAAATTTCTCGTGTGCCAGGACGTGGAGGACGAAATTGCCGAGGGCGTACGTCTCATTGAAGAGCTGAAGGCCTATGCGGCGACCTTTACCCGCGAGGAAATTCCCGTATCCGCCCTCACGGTCGGCCTCAAGTGCGGCGGCTCGGACGGCTACAGCGGCATTACCGCCAACCCCTTGGTGGGGCGCTTTTGCGATACCCTCACCGCCATGGGCGGCAGCTGTCTCTTAACCGAGGTGCCCGAAATGTTCGGCGCCGAGCATCTCCTGATGGCGCGCAGTAAGGATCGCGCGGTCTTTGACAAGACCGTAGATATGGTCAACGGCTTTAAGGACTATTACAAGCGCCACGGGCAGGTGGTCTACGAAAACCCCTCTCCCGGCAACAAGGAGGGCGGCATCACCACCCTTGAGGAAAAATCGCTCGGCTGCGTGCAAAAGGCGGGCGGGTCGTGCGTGGTGGACGTGCTCGGCTACGGCGAGCCTGCCACCCGTCAGGGGCTCACGCTTGTCAACGGCCCCGGCAACGACTTAGTGGCCGTCACCAATCTCATGGCCGCAGGCGCACACCTCATTCTCTTTACCACGGGCAGGGGCACGCCCCTCGGCGCCCCCGTCCCCACCGTCAAGATCTCCACCAATCACGCGCTTGCCACGCGCAAGCAGGGCTGGATCGATTTCGACGCCTCCCCCGTGCTGGAGGGACACGCGCTTGACGACGCCTTCTTCGAGCTGGTGCTCGATGTGGCAAACGGCACGCAAACCGCCAACGAGCGCCTTGGCTACCGCGAGATCTCGATCTTCAAGGACGGCGTGACGCTGTAACGAAAATTTTTGACCGAGAGCCCCTTTTCTGCTTCTTCGGTCACACGGAAAGGAAAACGCGATGAAAAGTATCATTACCGACGATTTTTTGCTGAAAAACCCCACGGCACGCCATCTCTTTCACGACGTGGCGAAATCTCTGCCCATTATTGACTATCATTGCCATCTCTCCCCCGAGCTCATTGCCAAAAACCACGTCTTTTCCGACGTGGGCGAGCTGATGCTGGCGGGCGACCACTATAAGTGGCGCGCCATTCGCTCCTTTGGCGTGGCGGAGGAGCAGATCACGGGGGGCGCCGATTGGCGGGAAAAATTCCGCGCCTTTGCCACTGCCCTCCCCTACTGCATCGGCAATCCGCTTTACCATTGGACGCACCTTGAATTGAAGCGCTATTTCGACGTGGATGAGGCACTCTCGGCCGATAACGCCGACGAGATCTTTGACCGCTGCAGCGCCAAGATGGCCGAGGGCGATTTCAGCGCGCGCGGGCTCATTGAGCGCTCGGGCGTGGAGGTGGTCTGCACCACCGACGACCCGCTCGACGATCTTCGCTGGCACCAAAAGATCAAGGCCGACGGCTGGCGCGTGCGCGTGCTGCCGACCTTCCGCCCCGACAAAGCCCTCAATATTCACAAGGATACCTTCCTGCCCTACCTGAAGCAGGCGGGCGTTACCACCTACGGCGAGCTGCTCGCATGGCTCACCGCGCGCGTGGCATATTTCCATGAAAACGGCTGCCGTCTTGCCGACCACGGGCTTGACTTTATCCCCTTCGGCACGGGCAGCGCCGAGGCCGTATTTGATAAGGTGATGGGCGGCGGCACGGCCACCTTGGAGGAAACGAACGTCTTTATGACCGCCGTGATGCTCCACCTTGCAGGCCTTTACACCGCACACGGCTGGTGTATGCAGATCCACGTGGGCGCGCTGCGCAACAACAACACGCGTATGTTCCGCGCGCTCGGCCCCGACACGGGCTACGACAGCATTGCGGAAACCTCGGTGGCAGAGCCCCTCTCGCGCCTTCTTGACACGCTTGAAACGAACGGCGCGCTGCCGAAAACCATTCTCTATTCCCTCAACCCCAAAGACAACTATACCCTTGCCACCCTCATGGGCTGCTTCCAATCCGACACCTGCCGCGGCAAGCTGCAGCTGGGCTCGGGCTGGTGGTTCAACGACCAAAGGGACGGCATGGAGGCGCAGCTGAAAGCGCTTGGCAACCTCGGCGTGCTCGGCACGTTCGTCGGTATGCTGACCGATTCGCGCAGCTTTATCTCCTATCCGCGCCACGAGTATTTCCGTCGCATCCTGTGCAACCTCATCGGCGAGTGGGTAGAGGGCGGCGAATACCCCGCAGACGAGCCCATGCTCCGCTCTATCATCGAGGCGATCTGCTACAAAAACGCCAAGGCTTATTTCTGCTTCTGAGATTAAATTAACCGGAAAGGACTCCGATGGAAATCTTTCATTTAACCCTTGCGCAAATGCTGACGATGTTTTTTTTGATCGTGGTCGGCTTTGTGCTGCGAAAAAAATGCGTGCTTGCCGATAACGCGGGCTCGGTCATGTCAAAAATGGAGACCTTCATTTTTGTGCCCGCCCTCACGCTCTTTACCCAGATGACCAAATGCACCGTCGCGACCTTTCGCGACAATGCCGTGTTGATCTTATACGGCTTTGTTGCGGTAGTTTGTGCCATCGCACTCGCTTACCCCCTATCCGCGCTTTTCGTGCGCAATCACAAAAGCTCGCCCGAGGCGGCCTATCAGCGGGACATCTACAAATACGCCATGACCTTCGGCAACTACGGGTTTATGGGAAATTTCATCGTCCTTGGCGTGTGGGGCAGCGATATGTTTTATAAATACTCCCTGTTTACGCTGGCCGTGGGCATTGCCTGCACCGGTTGGGGCGTTTATACCCTCATTCCGAAGGACAGAGGCGTCGGGCTGCTCAAAAATTTAAAAAAGGGCCTGCTGACGCCCCCTATCCTCGCGCTGGCTGCGGGCATCGCGCTCGGTCTGCTCAACGCAAAGCAGTACATTCCCACCTTTTTGCTGAACGCCTTTGACAGCGCGGGGCAATGCCAGGGGCCCGTTGCCATGGTGCTTGCGGGCTTTGTGATCGGCGGCTACAATTTAAAGGATCTTTTGTCAAACAAAAAGGTCTATCTTGCCACCGCCCTGCGACTGATCGTCATTCCCGCCGTGATGATGCTGATCTTAAAATGCATCGGCACAAGTGACGAAATTATGACCCTGGCGCTGATCTGCTTCGGCACGCCCTTGGGGCTGAATACCATCGTGTATCCCGCGGCCTACGGCGGGGACACCAAAACGGGTGCGGCCATGGCCACCATCTCGCACACCCTTTCCGTGGTCACCATTCCGCTGATGTATCTTTTGTTTATCGTTTTGCTGTAAACAAAAGCACCCCATTGGCGCAAAACAAAGCATACGGAAATGCATAAAAACGAGCCGCCCTCGCTATCGGTTTTGATAGCGAGGGCGGCTCGTTTATTGCGCTTACAGCTTGCCAAAGCCTGCCAAAATGCCGTTTTGCCGCACCGTGAGGGTGGCAAAGGAGGGCGCACCGCGCGCGGGCGCACCAAGGCTACCGGGAGAGACCACCAAAAGCGACTTTTGCAGCGCCGTGCCGTCGGCGAGCGGCGTGCCGACGGGCAGGGTCGCTTCAAAGGGCTCGTGTGTGTGGCCGTAAAGCAGCACGTCGGCCTGCTCCCTGGCGGCTGCGGCCACGGCGGCGCCGATGCCGCCCTTCACGCCGTAGCGGTGCCCGTGCATCATCAGCACGCGATAGCCGCCAAAGATCTCCAAGCGCAGCTCGGGCACTGTGTCACCCGAAAACCAATCGCAATTGCCGCGTACCGCGCGCACCGTCACGGTCTGCTCATCCACCGCGGCAAGATCGCGGAGGCCGTCACCGAGAAAGAGCAATGTATCCGCACCCGTGCGGCGAAGCACCTCGGTAATGCGCTCGGCATGGCCGTGCGTATCGGAAAGAATCAAGATATCCATCAGAGCTCGATCAGCTCCTTTGTGCTTTTCGTGAGGTTTTCCACCCTGCCGTCCGGCGTGATAGCAATGAGATCCTCAATGCGGCAGCCGTATTTGCCCTTCAGGTAAATGCCCGGCTCCACCGTCACCACGTGACCGGGGGTCAGCACGGCATCCTCGGGGGCGGTGCGGGAAAGGCGGGGAGCCTCGTGAATATCAATGCCGACGCCATGGCCGAGCGAGTGCCCGAAGCAGCCCTCATAGCCCGCGCCGTCGATCAGCTCGCGTGCCGCGAGGTCAAGCGCACGGCAGGAAACACCCGCCGCCGCACGGGAAAGCGCCGTTTCCTGCGCCGCCAGCACGGTGTGATAGAGCCGCTTCATCTCCTCGTCCGCGCGACCGATCACCACCGTGCGCGTCATATCGGCGCAATATCCCCCAAAACGGGCGCCGAAATCCATCGTGAAAAAGCCCTTTTCAAGCACGCGGTCGCGCGGCACGCCGTGCGGCAGCGCAGAGGCCGTGCCCGACACGGCAATGGTATCGAAGGCCGCGCCCTCGGCACCCATACGGCGCATAAAAAATTCAAGCTCCAGCGCCACGTCCAGCTCACGCACACCGGGCCTGATAACCCCAAGGATGTGTGAAAAAGCGGCGTCGGTTATCTCCTGCGCCCGACGGATGGCGGCAAGCTCGCCCGCGTCCTTAAGGACGCGCAGCTCACTGAGGATCGCCGCAGCACCGCCCGTGACCGAGACCGCCGTCAGCTTTTCCTGCAAGCGACGGTAGAGCGCGAATGTGACGTCATTTTCCTCGAAAAGCAGGGATTTTGCGCCCCGTTCGGCAAGTATTTCCGCCACGGCACCGAGCATCGCGCCCTTGGGTGAGAGCACGGTAAAGGCGGGGTCGGCGGTCTTTTCCGCCGCCTCCTCATAACGGAAATCGGTCAGCAAAAAGGCCGCATCGGGCAGCACCAGCAAATAGCCGTCATCAAAATGAAAGCCCGAAAGATAAAAACGGTTCTGCGCCGAGGAAATGAGTGCGGCGCACCCGCCGTCAAGGCGCTTTTGAAAGCGTTGTAAATGTGTCAAAGCTTCCTCCTTTACAGGCTGAAATCCAGCCATTCGGACAGAATGGTGTTAGAAACGTACATTCCCTTTTCGGTAAAGGCGATGCGGCCGTCCCGCCGCGTGACAAAGCCGCCTGCGATCAAGCGGGAAAGATCGCCGTAGGCCTCTTCAAAAGATACCCCAAAGCGTGCCGTGAAATCGGCCTCCTCAATGCCCTCGAACAGTCGCATACGCAGCATCACGTATTCCTCGCGCAGCTCGTGGGGCGTCAGCACGTGTCGCTCGGTCACAAGGCTTCGGAAATCGCCCCGTTCGACCGCATCAAGATACGCACCCGTGTCGCGCGGTATGGCCGTGCGGACACCGCCGAAATAAGAGTGTGCCCCGGGGCCGAAGCCGAGATAGGGCGCGCCCAGCCAGTAGCGCAGATTGTGCCGCGAACGGTATTGATTTTTGGCGTAATTGCTGACCTCGTAATGCACGTAGCCCGCAGCCGTAAGGCGCGCGGCCACGGCAAGCTGCATATCGGCCACGGTATCGTCGTCGGCGAGGGGCAGGGTGTGGCGCTCCTGCCAAAAGGGTGTGCCCTCCTCCACGCGCAGGCCGTAGGCCGATATATGCTCGGGTGAGAGCGAGAGCACCGCATCGAGCGTATATGCCAGGGTATCCATGTTCTGATGCGGAATGCCGAGCATGAGATCCACGTTGATGTTGCCAATACCCGCCGCACGTGCTGCCGCCACGGTTGCCGCAAGCTGCGCTGCGGTATGCGGGCGGCCAAGGGCACAAAGCTCGCAATCCACGGCGCTCTGCCCGCCGATACTGAGACGATTGACACCCGCTGCCGCGAGCACCTCAAACATCCCCTCGGTGTAGGTGCCCGGATTGCACTCCACCGTGATCTCGGCGTCGGGGGACACCGCATAATGTGCCCTGACGGTCTTTAAAACAGCCGCCAACACATCGGGCGGCAGCACCGTGGGGGTGCCGCCGCCGACGTAAACGGTATCGACCGTCATGCCCTTGGCGCGCGATGCCGACACGGCAAGATCGCGCACAAGCGCCGCCACATATTGTTCCTTGACCGCAGGCGAGGCTGCTGCCGAGTGAAAATCGCAATAACGGCACTTGCTGAGGCAGAACGGAATATGCAAATAAAGGCCTAACGTATCCCGTTTTTCCAAAAAAGCATCAGTTGTCATCATCGAGCTTGAGCACCGCCATAAAGGCCTCGGGCGAGATCTGCACCGAGCCAAGCTGGCGCATCTTCTTCTTGCCCTCCTTCTGCTTTTCAAGCAGCTTCTTTTTACGGGTAATATCACCGCCATAGCACTTGGCAAGCACGTCCTTGCGCATGGCCTTGACGGTCTCGCGGGCAATGATCTTCGAGCCGATGGCGGCCTGGATCGGCACCTCGAAGAGCTGGCGCGGAATGTTATCCTTGAGCTTCTCGGCGATTTTGCGCGCACGTGCATAGGCCTTTTCCTCATGCACGATGAAGGAAAGCGCATCGACCTGGTCGCCGTTTAAGAGGAAATCAAGCTTGACGAGCTTGCTTTCCACGTACCCTTCGAGCTCGTAGTCCAGCGACGCATAGCCGCGCGAACGGCTCTTGAGGGCATCGAAAAAGTCGTAAATGATCTCGTTTAAGGGCAGCTTATAGTGCAGCTCGACGCGCGTGCTGTCCAGATACTTCATATCCACAAACTCGCCGCGTCTGTCCTGGCAAAGGTCCATAAGGCCACCCACGTAATCGGTCGGGGTGATGATCGAGGCGCGCACCACGGGCTCAAAGGCCTTGTCGATCTCGGCGGGGTCGGGGTAGTTGGTGGGGTTATCGATGCGCAGCATCTCGCCGTCACGCTTGGTGATCTCGTAAATGACGCTGGGTGCGGTGGTAATGAGGTCGAGATTGAACTCGCGTTCAAGACGCTCCTCAATGATCTCCATGTGTAACAGTCCCAAAAAGCCGCAGCGGTAGCCAAAGCCGAGCGCTATCGAGGTCTCGGGCTCAAAGGAGAGCGCCGCATCGTTGAGGCGCAGCTTCTCAAGCGCATCGCGCAGGTCGCCGTAACGCGACCCGTCCGCGGGGTAAATGCCGGCATAGACCATGGGCTGCACCGCCTTAAAGCCGGGCAGCGCCTCGGCGGCGGGGTTTTCCGCCAGGGTCACGGTATCACCCACGCGCGTGTCGCCCACGCTCTTGATGGAGGCCGTGAGATATCCGACCTCACCGGCAGAAAGCTCCTCGCGCTTGGCAAGACCAAAGGCATCCATCACGCCCACGTCCACTACCTGGAAGGTCTGTCCCGTGGACATCATGCGGATGGTGTCGCCACTCCTCAGCGTGCCGTCCACCACGCGGATATAGACCACCACGCCAAGGTAGCTGTCATAATAGCTATCAAAAATAAGTGCCTTGAGGGGGGCGTTTTCGTCGCCCTTCGGCGCAGGGATATCGGTGACGATATGCTCAAGCACGTCGGGGATGTTGATGCCCATCTTGGCAGACACCGCGGGGCAATCCATGGCGGGAATGCCGATCACGTCCTCGATCTCGCGGCGCGCGCCGTCAATATCTGCCGAGGGCAGGTCTATTTTGTTGATCACGGGCAGGATCTCAAGATCGGCATCGACCGCGAGATAAGCATTGGCAAGCGTCTGCGCCTCAATGCCCTGCGTTGCGTCCACGACGAGAATGGCACCCTCGCAGGCGTTGAGGGACCTCGAAACCTCGTAGTTAAAGTCCACGTGACCGGGGGTATCGATCAGGTTAAGATCATAGACCTCCCCGTTCTTGGCGGTATAGGAAAGGCGCACGGCACGCGCCTTGATGGTGATGCCGCGCTCGCGCTCAAGATCCATATTGTCGAGCAATTGCTCCTCCATCTCGCGCGTGGTGACGGTCTTTGTTGCCTCCAGCAGGCGGTCAGCCAGCGTGGATTTGCCGTGGTCGATATGGGCGATGATGGAAAAATTGCGGATATGCGCTTGGTCGATTTTTGCCATAGTTACCTCTTTTAGGATGCACCGCAGGGCGCATCACGCTTCGATATATGATAATTAAAATCATTATACCATATTTTACGCCCACACCACAACGGGTTTTTGCAATTTTTTTGTATTTTGCCGCTTTTTTGGCCGCACGAGGGCACAACAAAGCAATAATCGTCTCTTTTATTTTTGAAAATGTCTTGCAAAAGATGCCTTTTTGTCTTATAATATAACCAAGTATGGGCTACGCGCCCCGAAAAGGAGCTGACACAAAATGAAAAAAAGATGTGTGATCGTCGGTTACGGCGGCATGGGCGGCTGGCACGCCCGCCATATCCTCGAAGCAGGTGCCGTAGAGCTGGCCGGCGTTTATGATATTAAAAAGGAGCGCCTTGACCTTGCCACCGAGCAGGGCATCTACGCTTACCCCTCTTTTGAGGCGGTCATTGCTGACAAAACCGTTGATTTTATCGTGATCGCCACCCCGAACGAGTGGCATCGCCCCTTGGCCATTGCCGCCCTTGAGGCAGGCAAGCACGTGATCTCGGAGAAGCCCGTGACGCTCTCCACCGAGGATCTTGACGCCATCATCGAGGTGGCAAACAAGTGCGGCAAGCTCTTTACCGCACACCAGAACCGCCGCTGGGACTGCGACTACCAGATGGTGCGCACCGCATACAAAAGCGGCAAGCTCGGTTACATCACCAATATCGAATCCCGCTATCAGGGCTCGCGCGGCATCCCCGGTGACTGGCGCGGCAAGAAGGAGCACGGCGGCGGCATGATCTTTGACTGGGGTATCCACCTCATCGACCAGATGCTCGGCATCGTGGAGGACAGAAAGATCGAGCGCGTTTACTGCCGCTGCGACCATATCACCAATGACGAGGTAGACGACGGCTTCAAGCTTGACCTTTACTGGACGGGCGACCTCGTGACCCGCATTGAGGTCGGCACCACCAACTTTATTGCCCTGCCCCGCTTTTATATTGCGGGCGTGGACGGCACGGGTATCGTCAATGACTGGAAGGACACCTGCCGCCTGGTGATGTGTCGCTCCTGGGAGGACAAGGACGTGGCACCCGTTGTCACCTCCGCCGGCTTTACCAAGACCATGGCCCCCCGCGACGGCAAGACCACCTACGAGGAGATCATTCCCCGTCCCGAGGTTGACGTGCACGACTTTTACCGCAACTTTGCCGACGCCATTGACGGCAAGGCCACCCAGATCGTCACGCACAACCAGCTGCGCCGTTCGATGAAGGTGATGGAAGCAGCCTTCGCCTCCGATGCACTCGGTGCCCCCGTGGCATTTGAGGATATCGAGACTGAGCCTCGCACGATCTGATCCATACATATCAAAAAGCCGCTTCGGTGCGGCTTTTTGTGCATTACCCCAAAAGGAGCTTTATCATGTCCTGTGAAAACGTCAAAGCATATTTAGAGGGCGTGGGGTTCGGTGACCGCTTTACCCTAAGGGAGACGGTAGCCGACACCGTAGCCAACGCCGCCCACACCATCGGCTGCACCGAGGCCGAGATCGCCAAGACCATGTCCTTTCTCGTGGGCGACGAGGTGATCGTGATCGTGACCTCGGGCGACACCAAGATCGCCAATGCCAAATACAAGGCCACCTTCGGCACCAAGGCCGCCATGATCCCTTTCACGCGCGTGGAGGAGCTGACCGGTCACGCCCCAGGCGGCGTGTGCCCCTTTGCGTTGCGCCCCGGCGTTAAGGTATATCTTGACGTGGCCTTAAAGCGCTTCCCCGTCAGCCATGCCTCGGGCGGCAGCCTGTATGCCACCGTGGCACTCTCCCCCGAGGAGCTTGAAAAAATCACCTCCCCCATCGGCTGGGTCGATGTCTGTGCCATCAAGGAAGCGTAATAGATCAAAAACCGCCGCAAGGAAATCCTTGCGGCGGTTTTTTTACGGAGCAGACAATACTGCGGCTTCACGCCCGACGGCGTTATTAGCGGATCAATGGCAGCAGCAGCAAAGCACGATGAGTGCGATGATGATGATCCAGCAGCAGTTATCACCAAACAGATTACCGAAACAGTTATTCATAACAGATCCTCCTTAAAACCTTCGGGGGAAGTTTTCCTCTCCCTCGATATCATTTTATGAGGATCTGTCGCAAAGGTGCACGAAACCTGTCAAAAAAAGCCGCACACACGCACAGTCGCGTGAATTCACTCATCTTTTGTAAATTCCAATTGCTTTAATTGTATTTTCCAGTTTTTATTGATGGTTTTTCCAAGTGCGATCACTTTTTTCCATAATATTTTCTATTTACAGCAAAGATACCGCCACCAGCGCCCCGCACATCAAGACGCAGCCTGCGGCATTGAGGCGGGAAAGCTTTTCGCGGAAGAACACGCAGGAGGCCAGCACCGAGAACAAAAACGTGCCCGCATTATCAAAGGTATACAGCACGGCAAGGTCTACCAGCGGAATGATATACACCATCAGATTGATGGCAAGCGCCACCACCACCGAGCAGGTGAGCAGATAAAAGGCCGAGCGCCGCGTTTGACGGAGCGCCGCCACGGCGCTGCGTCTTTGGCGGATCAGCAAGAAGGCAAAGGAAATCACAATGGCAAGCCCGTAGGTCACGGCCACCATTTCCTCCTTTTCGCCGCTGCCCGTGAGGCGCTGCTGCGCATCGAGCAGCGCGCCGTATGTGCCGTTACAGATGCCGAGCAGGGCGCAGGCGGGCAGGAAAAGCTTGTCGGTGGCCAGCGCCTCACCCTTGCGGTGGCTGACCATATAAACCGCCAAGAGAATAAGGGCAAGCGCCGCGAGCTTAAAGGGCGAGAGGCGATCCTCAAAGAAGATCACACCCGAGATCACGGGAATAAAGATGCCGCCCGCAATGGAAAAGACCATCAACACAGAATACGCACCCGTTTGCGAGGCCTTGATGATGCAGGTGTTATAGCCCACCAGCACCGCCGCGTTGCAAACGGCAAGCAGAAGCGTGACGGGCGCCGCCACAAAGGAAAAGCCTGCCACCGCAAAGGAAACGGCCACCACCACCGCGCCGCTGACCAGCGTAAACACGGGTGAGGCCATATTGGGGTCAACCGGATAATGGTCGGAATATTTTTTACACAGCAGCGATTGCAGGGTGTAAAGCAGGATCATCGCGCCAATGAGTAACACGTTTCTCATACGTCACCTCCCCGCAAGGCGGACGCCAAGGGGTGAGCGATCACACCGAACCGTAGCATATCCCATCCCTCACACCATGAACTGCGCGCGCTTGGCGGCCACGTGGCGGTCGCGCTCCTCGGCACGGATGCGGCGCATGGCCTCCACCGTGATATCCCAGGTGCGCTCGGGATTGGCGGCGCGATAATCGTTCGATTCGCTGCCGTTGAAGCCCCAGGCAAGGAGGGTGCGTGCACCCGCGTCGTACGCGGCGGCCGTGGCCTCGATGATCTCCTCCTCGCGCCCCGCGGGCACGTGGTAGGTCTGGATCCACACGTTGTGATCCTTCTTGTAATCGCGCGCGATCTGCATATTCTTTTTTGTCTTTTCGTAAACGAAGCCGTAGGGATCTTCCGCCTTGGCGCTGTACCAGTAGGGGTCGCAGCCAACGTTATCCAGGTGCGGCAGGCTGCAGATGCGGTCAAGCGTATCAAGGCTGATGCCGTAATGGGGCTTGAGCATCACGCAAACCGCATTATACATCCCGTTTGCCGCACTGTAAGACGTGATCTCCCCGAAATAGTCAAGGAGGGTCTCGCTGCGGAACTCGTCCACCTCGGGACAAAGCAGCGTGGGCATGGGCTTGCCGTAGCGCTCCTCAAACATCTTTTGGCAGCGCGGGCAGCGGCAGGTATAGACCACGGGCTCACCGGGGTATTTGGGTGCGGGCGTGGGGAAGAAGGGCTCGTCCCAAAAAACGGTCTTGCCGCCGATCTCGGCCACGGCGTCGATCCAATCCTTCACGAATTGACGGTACTCGGGGCTGTTGAGGCAGACCTGAAAGGGATGCATGGTGCCGTCGCTGTTGTACATATGCGCATCGGGATGATAGGAAAGGAAATGCGATTTGTCACCGGGTGCACCGCCAATGCCCCAGTTATCGACCCAGACCTCCATCCCCGCATCCTCGGTGATGGCAAAGATATCCTTCATCACCGTCTTGTGACGCTCCCAGTCGGTGTGAGAGAACATATGTACCACAATATCCATATCGGCGCGCGCGATCTCGCGCATATCGGCACGCACGTGCGAGGGCATACGGTTGCCGTGGTAGGCAACGCCCGTTTGCAAGCTTCTTTTTGCCATAACAAGCTCCTTTGTCAAGTATTTCATTCTTATTATAGCAGAGCAAGCGAGAAAAGGAAATGGTTTTTCTATAAAAGCACTTGTCATATCCATAAAATATTTCGGGGAATTGACACAACACGCCGTATTTGGTATAGCCGAAGAGAGCCGAACCCGCAAGGTTTGGGCAGGCAAAAACGCGCCCTGACTGTGGGAAAGCGCCTTGTCATATCCGCATATAACTGCGCCCCTTTCCCTTGTCATGCCACCTTTTTGCTCTGCCGAAACTGCGAAGCACCTCTCGGCTGAAAGATTTTTCGCAGATTTTGCTGTGGCGTGGCAAGTTTGTAATACCTTACAAGCCGCGACGCGGCAAAAGATGCAAAAATGTTGCGCCGAGGGGCTTGTGTTTTCGGCTCTCTTCGGCTATAATATTTTTATTAAAAACACAAGGGGGGCACCTATGAAGCGCACGGAGAAGCTGCTGCAAACCTTTTATCACATTTCGGGCATGCGCGTGGCGCTTTACGACAAGCATCTGCATTGCGTGGCGTGGGCGGGCCCCACGGCATATAGCTACTGCAACGCCGTTCATACATCCGCCGAGGGCTTTAACCGCTGCTTTGCTTCGGACGAGGCTGCCTTTCGCGCCGTGGCAAAAAGCGGAAAAACGCATACCTTTACCTGCCCTTTTGGGCTTTTTGAGGCGGTGGCACCCGTCAAAACCAACGGGCAACTGAGTGGATATTTGTTCATTGGCGAGGCCATTGTCAAGGATGCCGCCGGGCGCGAGCGCGCGCTGCGCGAGGGGCTTTGCTTTGCGGGGGAGAGCTGCGACAGGCAAAAGCTCGGCCGACTGATCGATGCGCTGGCCACGCACACCGAGGAAGCACTCGGGGGCTTTGCCAAAACGCTTGAATTATTTGCCGATCAGCTCGGCAAAAGCGAGGTGCTCAGCGAAAAGAGCCCGGCGCTCGCCGACACCGTAAGGGACTACCTTGACCGCCATTTTGCCACGCGCATCACCCTCTTAGAGCTGGCGCTGCACTTTCATTGCAGCACCGTGACGCTGACCGAGCATTTCAGACGCGCCTTCGGCACCTCCATCATGCGCTATGTCTGTGACCTGCGTTTGGCGGCCGCCGCAGACCTGCTGCGCACAACCGACCTGCCCGTTGGCGAGGTGGCAAGCGCCTGCGGCTTTGAAAATCCCGAGCATTTTTCCAAAATGTTCAAGCGCGCCAAGTGCCTCTCTCCCGCGCATTGGCGCAAAGCATATCAAAACCACGCGTAAAACGCGTGGTATGCACCAGCCCTAATAGGGCAGATTGCTAGCGAGCATCTCAAGATGCATCGAATATTTCCAATCGCGCCAAAAGCACCACAGCTGAAAATTCAGCTAATCAGCCTTCTCCTGCGGGAGAAGGGGGACCGCGTTAGCGGTGGATGAGGAGTTACCTTGCGTCTGTAACACCTCATCCGTCACGCATTCGCGTGCCACC
>JAFTKK010000009.1 GCA_017453325.1 Clostridia bacterium | reverse complement strand
ATCCAAATCCTTCAATTCAGTTGCCTTCACCCCCGCGTGAATGGCGGTGGCCAACACGTCAATGCGCTTATCCACGCCCTCACGCCCCACGATCTGCGCGCCAAGCAGGCGGTAGGTCTCCTTTTCAAAGATCACCTTCATCGTCATCACGCTGCCGCCCGGGTAATAGCCCGCGTGGCTCATGGGCGACAAAATGACCTTATCCACCGAAAACTCACACCGTTTGGCGGCATTTTCACTCAGACCCGTGGTGGCGGCGGTCAGATCGAAGATCTTGATGACCGAGCTGCCCTGTGAGCCGTGATAGCGGCTTTCCCTGCCGCAGATGTTGTCCGCGGCAATGCGCCCCTGCTTGTTGGCAGGACCTGCAAGAGAGAGGAGGGCGTCCTCACCCGAAACGGCGTGCTTCACCTGTACGGCATCACCCACGGCATAGATATCGGGCACCGAGGTCTCCATTTTGTCGTTCACAAGGATGCTGCCCTTGATGCCAAGGGCAAGCCCTGCCTCCTTCGCAAGCGCGGTATCGGGCGTAACACCAAGGGCGAGGATCGCCATATCCGCGTGTAGCGTTTCATCACAGTCAAGCTGAACGGCAACAGCACCGTCGGCTTCAGCAAAACCCGTGACGCTTCTGCCAAGCAAGAGCTTGACACCGTGCCGACGCATTTCTGCGTGGAAAAACGCCGCCATATCCGCGTCAAACGGGGTGAGTAATTGCCTTGGGCGTTGCACAATAGTCACATCCATGCCAAGCTCAGTGAGATTTTCGGCAAGCTCTACACCGATAAAGCCGCCGCCCGCGAGAATGACCGAGCGCGGACGGTGCGCCTTGATATAGCTTTTGATGCGCAGCGTATCCTCTACGGTGCGGAGCGTGAACAACCTTTCGCTGTCGATTCCCTGCACCTGCGGCAGGATGGCTTTGGCACCGGGGGCAAGGAGCAATTTGTCGTATTTTTCCTCAAAACTCGTACCGTCTGCCATCCTTTTGACCGTAACGGTCTTGCGGTCGGGATGGATCGCCGTGACCTCGTGACGGGTCTTGACCGTCACGCGAAAGCGGGAAAAGAAGCTTTCGGGCGTTTGGAGCGTCAGCTCCTCCTCGTCAGCGATCACGTCGCCGATATAATAAGGCAAGCCGCAGTTGGCATAGGACATAAAGCCCGAGCGCTCGAACACCACGATCTCGGCCTGCTCGTCAAGTCTGCGGATGCGAGCTGCGGCAGTAGCACCGCCTGCCACACCTCCAACGATTACGATCTTCATACTGTGTGCTCCTTCCCTATCTGCTTATGATCATACGATCTCAATTTGAACGGCTTTCATGGCGGCAAGGGCTGTGTTATGGCTTTCCACCGAAACGCCTGCCGAGCAGGAGGCATCCACCGCGATCGGGACCTCCGGGAATGCGGCTTTGAGTACCATCGCGTTGGAGATCACGCAGATATCGGTGCAAAGTCCGCAAAGCTCAATGCTCTCAATGGGCTCGCCGTAGCTTTCCAGCAGGCGCGGCAGGTCGATGCTGCCAAAAGTGAGCTTATCCACCACAGTTTCGGCAAAGGGCTTCAGCTCATCGCAGATCTGCCAGCCGTCACTATCCTTGATGCAGTGCGGCACGGGCAGTTTTCTCCCCTCCTGCGTGCTCATATAATCCACAAAATGGGTGTCACGGGTAAAGATGATCTTGCCGTCAAAGCGCTTCACCTTTTCCACCACATTCGGCACGATCGCCGTGGCGAGGTCGCTACCGAGCGCGCCCGTGATAAAATCCACCTGCATATCTACGACAATCAGATATTTCATAATGAGCCCTCCGATCACTTTCTATGCTTTTATTATACCGCAAACACAGTAAAAATGCAATAAGGGGTGTACGTTTCGTACACCCCTTGGGTTGAGTTTTCATCTTTTTGCCGGAAGAAGGCGGCGAGCAGGGCTTTGTGCTTGGGGCTCTTTTTGGCGATACGGTAGCCGTAGTCGACGGGCGCGCCGCGCAGGAGCTGCGTGTACTGCTTGTATAATTCTTCTGTGTTCATGTCGCTTTCCTTTCGGTACATAAGTTTGCCGACAAGACGCACCGATCGGGTGCAACACCACAATATCACAAGCGCGCGGGAAAGTCCAGAAAACAAAGTGTTAAAGGGCTGACGGTCATCCGTCAGCCCTTTGTTTTATCTTTTCTTATAGACCACAAGCTCGGGATTTTCTCCGTTTTCCTCGTAGGTACAAACGAGTAGGACATCCATGTTTGCGGCAATGCCAAAGCATCTGCCGCCGAATTCGCTTTCCAGCTGATTGCCAAGGTAGGTGGCGTTGTCGTCCAGCAGCTTCACCCGCTGTCCGTTGGGGAGCGTGTACTCCATATTGATGTATGCGCCCACCAGAGCGTTGAGCTTTTCCACCTTGGGCATCCCCTCGATATGCAGGTCGTTGAACTCCCCGATCAGCTTCTGCTTGAACGTCTCAAATTCTCCCCCGTCTGCCAAATTCTCATACCGTTTCCAGTAATTCAGCTGGGGCAGCAGCTCCCGCATGTAGGCGCGCGCCTGCTCGGCGGTGAACTGCTCGCTTGCCATGTGGGCGGCGCAGACCTCGATCAGGTCGTCCATATCGTGGTACATATATTCCCCGTCGGCGTAGCACCACTTGCAATATTCCTCGTTGAAAAAGCCATCCTTTTCGCGGCTGGTGCTGCTATCCTCAAGGGGCATACCGCAGCATTGGCAGATCAATCTTTGGGGTGAGCCGAGCAGCGTGTTGATGGAGACCTCGAACTCCTTTGAAAGGAGCTTCAGCGTTTCGGTGTTGGGGATGGTTTCGCCGTTTTCCCACCGGGAGACCGCCTGCCTTGTGACGAATACCCTCTCCGCTAACTCCTCT
>JAFTKK010000056.1 GCA_017453325.1 Clostridia bacterium | reverse complement strand
TGCCTACATCCACTTTTACAACAACGAGCGCATCCAATTAAAAACAAAACTGACACCGCTTGAAAAACGATGCCAGTTTGTTGCTTAATTACTACACCCCCGGGGCTTTTTGTGCTGTCCGCACAATTTGGGGCAGTTCAACGCACCCGCGGGGCTTTTATTCTTAGATCATTGGCGCACAAGCGCAACGGTTGCGTAATCGGTTTTCAGCAGCTTGGCAATGACAGCAGCGTCTGCTACGTCAACAGCCTCAAGCTCCTCGTCATCCGCCTCGGCACGGTAGCCCCAACCGGTGGTGTTTGCAAAGGTAACGCTTGCAAGCGTGTCACACAGCGCGAAAGCATTTGCACCGATTGCAGTCACCTCAGCACCCACAGTATAGGAAGCGAGCGCAGCACAACCGCAGAAGGCGTATTCGCCAATGCTCTTGACAGCGTTGCCGCCCGTCACGGTCGCGAGCGCGGTGCAGTCCATAAAGGTCATGTCGCCAATCGCGGTGATACCTGCGGGAATCTGAATGGCCGTCAGCACCGCGCAACGGAAGAACGCGCCCTCGCCAAGCGTGAGCAGAGAGTCGGGCAGCGAGATGGTACCGAGCTTCACACACTGTGCAAACGCATAACCACCGATATCGGTGAGCGTGTTGGCACCCTCTGCAAAGGTCACGGTGGTGAGCTGCACGCAGCCGGCAAAGGCCATGTCTTCAATGATCTTTACCGAAGCGGGAACGGACACCGCAGTAATCTGACTGCATTGGTAAAAGGCAGCAGAAGCGATCTTTTCAACGGGGCAGTTTTCAATCACAGCGGGAACCGTGATCGCGTGAGGCGTGTAATCGGAAACAAAGCCGGTAATCATCACCTTATTGCCGTCAAAGATCTCGTATGCAAAGCGGTCGTTATACTCGCCGCCCGCATTGTAGTATTCACCGTCAGAGGTCACCGTCAGATTGACGGGGTCATCCGTGTCATCGTCATCCTTGGAGCAGGCCGCCAGCGAAAACACAAGCAGCAGCGCAAGAAGCATTGCAAAAATTCTTTTCATCTTCGTTCTCCTTCGTCAAGCGGCTATACTGCCGCATGATAATGATTATGCTAATATTATAACGCACTTTTTTCCATCTGTCAAGTGAAAACAGGGCAAAGTGATGATTTTTTCAGTCTTTCTTGACAATAGTTTGCCTATTTTGTTATAATAAACGCAGTATGAGAGGAGGGTGATCCATGACAGCAAATTTAACCGATAAGATCGGTGTGTTACACGGGGTGGGCCCCGCCAAGATCGCCGCTTACAGCAAGCTGGGGCTGCACACCCTCGGCGACCTGCTATATCACTTTCCGCGCGCCTATGAAAACCGCGGTGACGTGCATCTGTTAAAGGATGCCCCCGAGGATTGCCGCACCGCCGTTGTGCTGACGGTGGGTACCGAGCCGAAAAGCGCACGCATCCGCGGCAGAATGTCGCTCCTCAAATTCCGCGCCTTTGACGAAAGCGGCGTGTGCGAGATCACCTTTTTTAATCAGGACTATCTCAAAAATCACTTCGTACTTGGCTCCACCTTCCGTTTTTGGGGCAAGGTGCAGAAAAAACGCAAAAATTACGTCATGACCTCTCCCGAAAGCGAGCCCTACCTCGAGGATGCGCCCCTCCCCGACCTGCTGCCCGTCTATCGTCTCTCACAAGGGCTCACGCCCAAGCTGGTAGCCGCAAACGTAGGCACGGTCCTCGGGGCTGCCACCCTGCTTGAGGACCCCCTGCCGGACGAGATCCGCATGGAGGAACGGCTGGCCACACTCGGCTTTGCCCTGCGCAACATTCATAACCCAACGGACTACGTGTCCCTTGCCAAAGCCAAGCGACGTCTTATTTTTGATGAATTTTTCACCTTTGCCTTAGGCCTTTCCCTGACCAAAAAGCAAGCCAAGCAAGCAGGCGCGCCCCCCTGCCTGCAAAACGACATTTCCCCGCTGCTCCGCACGCTTCCCTACACGCTCACGGGCGCACAGCAGCGTGTAATCGACGAGATCAGACGGGACATGGCAAAAAATCTGCCCATGAGCCGCATTGTGGTGGGCGACGTGGGCTGCGGCAAGACGGTTTGCGCCGCCGCCGCCATGCTGATTGCCGTGCAAAGCGGCAGGCAGGCCGCGCTGATGGCACCGACCGAAATTCTGGCCCGTCAGCACTTTGCCGACCTTGCCCCCATTTTTGAGGCAATGGGCATGAAGACCGCCCTTCTCATCGGTGCGACAACGGCGGCGGAAAAGCGCAAGATCCGCGCAGGGCTGGCAGAGCCAGATCCCGCCAAGCGCCTTTGTGTTGTGATCGGCACGCAGGCTCTGCTTTCCGACGGGGTGGAGTTTGCCGCCCCCGGCCTCATCGTCACCGACGAGCAGCACCGCTTCGGCGTCAAGCAGCGTGCCATTCTTTCGGAAAAGAACGAGCACGCACATATGCTCGTCATGAGCGCCACCCCCATCCCGCGCTCGCTCGCGCTCGCCCTTTGGGGCGACCTTGACCTGTCGCGCATTGACGAAATGCCCGCGGGCCGCCAACGCGTAGACACCTTTGTGGTGGACGAAAGCTACCGCGAGCGGCTGAACGCCTTTATCCGCAAAACCTGCGCCGAAGGCGGGCAGGTCTATATCGTTTGTCCCGCCGTGGAGGAGCGTGATGCCGAGATCGACGAGGTCATGCTCTCCGAAATCGGTGAATACGCGCCCCTACCCGACACACGGCCACCCATGAAAGCCGCCGTGCAGTATGCCGAGGAGCTGAAAAGCACGCTGCCCGACCTTTCCGTGGCCTTCGTGCACGGCGCCATGAAAAGCAAGGAAAAGGATGCCGTTATGCAGGATTTTGCGGCGGGTAACGTGCAGGTGCTGGTTTCCACCACCGTCATTGAGGTTGGCGTGAACGTGCCGAACGCCTCGTTGATGATCGTGGAGAACGCGGAACGCTTCGGCCTTTCTCAGCTCCATCAGCTGCGCGGACGCGTCGGGCGCGGCAAGCGCAAATCCTACTGCGTGCTGGTCTCCGAGGCGACGGGCGCTGCGGGCACTGCGGCGGCCGAGCGCCTTTCGGTCATGCGCACCACCTATGACGGCTTTGCCATCGCGGAGCGAGACCTCTCACTCCGCGGCCCCGGTGATTTCCTTTCGGGCAGCGAAACCGACGCCATTCGGCAAAGCGGCGGCGTGAAATTCCGTCTGGCCGCACTCTGCGATGATACAGGACTTCTGAGCGCCGCATTTGCGCGCGCCAGAGACCTCATCACCAAGGATCCCGACCTCACCGCACATCCCGCCCTGAAAGCCACCGTTGACCGCATGTTCACTCTCACCGCCGACGTCATCAGCTAACGAACGCCGAGCATGATGTAAAAGCCCCCACTCTCCGCTTCGGTGGTGACATCAAGCCGCAGCGCTCCGAGTTGCCCGCGGCGAGGTGGCCCTTGCCGGCTCCGACCATTGCCCCGTGATGGCAGATTTTGCAATCTATCCTTAGAACCATATGAAGAAATCCCCTCTCGCAGATCTTTGCGAGAGGGGATTTTTCGCATTTCGTCATTTTTATTTATCGTGCGCGAGAAACGCTTTTGTCTTTTCGCTTTGAGGATTGCCGAATACCTCCTCGGGGGTTCCCGCCTCCTCAATGACGCCGTCCGCCATGAAGATCACCTTATCGGAAACGTGGCGTGCAAACTCCATTTCGTGCGTTACGATGATCATGGTGCGCTCGCTGTCCTTGAGCGAACGGATCACGCGCAGCACCTCGCCCGTCAGCTCCGGGTCAAGCGCCGAGGTCGGCTCGTCGAAGCACAGAATGTCGGGAGAAAGCATCAAGGCGCGGGCAATGGCCACACGCTGCTGCTGTCCGCCCGAAAGCTGACAGGGGTAGAAGCCCGCTTTTTCCGTCAGACCCACCTGCTCTAACAGCTCATCTGCGCGAGCTCGGATCTTTGCCGTCTCCTCGCGCTTTTGCGCGGCAGACATCTTCTCTCGCTTGGCGCGCTCGTCAAGACGCAGGCGCGGAGCCAGCGTGAGATTATCAAGTGCCGTATATTGCGGGAAAAGGTTGAAGGACTGGAACACAAGGCCGAAGCGGGAGCGCTTGTCGCGCAGCTCCTTGTCGGAAAAGACCTGTCCCCTCTCTGCCTTAAATACGGTCTCGCCGTCCACGGTGATCTCACCCACGTCGGCGATCTCAAGGAAATTCAAGCAACGAAGCAGAGTTGTTTTGCCGCTGCCCGAGGAACCGATGATGCTGACGACCTCACCCTTTTCAAGGGAAAAGTCGATACCGCGGAGCACCTCGGTATTGCCAAAGCTTTTATTGATGTTTTTTACAGTAAGAAAGCTCATAATTACACCTTATAATAGCCCAGCTTCTTCTCGGCCCGGCCGAAAAGAAGTGTGAGCGCACCCACAAAGGCAAGATAGAATACAGCCGTGTAGAACAGCGGCCAAATGAGGGCGCGACTGGTAAATTGCTCCGCGCGCCAAATGATCTCGGTCACGGCAATCACGCGTGCCAAGGCGGTATCCTTTACAAGCGTAATGATCTCGTTGCCCATCGGGGGAATGATGCGCTTGACAACCTGCATGAAAATAACTTTTCTGAAGATCTGCCACTTGGTCATGCCAAGCACCTCGCCCGCCTCGGTCTGCCCGACGGGGATGGCCTCGATACCGGCACGGTAGATCTCGGAAAAATAACAGGCATAGTTGATGACAAACGCGATAATGGTTGCCACAAATCTGGAGGCGATCGGCATACCGAACACAAAGCCGGGTACGTAAAACACCACAAAAAGCTGCAGCATCAGCGGCACACCGCGAATGATCCAAACAAATGTTTTAAAAACCGCCTTAATGGGGCGGAATTTTGACATAGTGCCAAAAGAGATCAGCAAACCCAAAGGAAGGGCTAACACAAGTGTTAGCCCAAAAATAGAACAGGTTGTTCCAAATCCTTTGAGAAGGCTGACCGTTACTTCCCAAAATAACGCCATTACAGCCTCTTATTTAGCGGTCTTCTTTGCCATGAGCGAGTCGGTTACACGCACACCGTACTTGGCAGCCAGTTCCTCGACCTTGCCCTCGTTCAGCAGCTCGATCAGCGCCTCGTTGATCTTCTCATCAAAGTCGCTGCCCTTGCGGCAACCGATGGAGTAAACCTCGGGCTCAATGTCAATGGCGGTAACGATAGAAAGATCTGCGTAATCGTTCTTACCAACAACAGCATCTGCAAGCAGACGGTCAACCACGATGAAGTCAACTGCATTGGACTTCAGATCGGTAAACACGGCCATCTGGGAGGTCTTTGCAGCCTCGATCACGGCGCCTGCGTCCTTAGCATAGGACTCGCCTGCACTGCCGCTCTCGGCACCGGCCTTCTTGTCCTTCAGGGAAGCGGCGGAGGTAAACTCGCCAAGGCGCTCGGTCTTAACGATCACGCACTGCTTGTTGTCAAGGTATGCGTGCGTAAAGTCAACCTTCTCGGAGCGCTCGATACCGTCGGAATCCTTGGAGTTGGAGGTAAAGCCGTTCCAGATGCAGTCGATTGCACCGGACTGCAGCTCGGTGTACTTATTGCCCCACTCAATAATTTGGAAATCAACCTCAACACCCAGCTTTTCTGCCACAAGCTTTGCAAGCTCGGTATCAAAGCCGATCAGCGTACCGCTCTCATCCTCTTCAAGGTCGCCGTTTGCATCATAATAGTTCATCGGAGCATAAATAGTAATGCCGCAAACGAACTTGCCTTCCTTTTCGATCTGCTTCCAATCGCTGCTCTTGTTGCAGGAGGCGAAGGAAACACATACCGTAGCCAGCATCAAAACTGCCAGCACAAGCGCTAAAAACTTTTTCATTGTCTTGTTCTCCATTTTCCGTTTTGAATTGCTTTATCACTTTACTGTGCTAAAGCCTCGATTATCATACCACTTTTCCCTGTATTTGTCAAGACCTTTTTCGAATTTTACACGTTTATTTCCAAACTTTGGGAGGTTTTTATATTTTAATGGTCTTTTTTTCTCCTGTTCTTCCACCTGTTCTCGCCAAAATAGTCCCCCAATGCTGCCACCTTATCATAAAAGCAGATCAGCCACCCCGCCCTTGTTTTCGGTGGGAGAGGGACAATGGGAAACATATGCCGCCCGATCATATCCCGTTCGCGGACACTGAGATCCGGATAGTGCTGCAGCGCGTTGCGAAGCGCGTATTTCGGATGCGTAAAAAGATGCAGGCGGTGCCCCTTTAACATATCGTGCCAATCATATAAGTAATAATCATGCAGCAACGCACCGCGCACAAGCTCGTATAGCGGCGTTTTGGGGGCGTGTCTTTTGTGATGTTTATAGCAAAGATAGGCCACCTTGATCGAATGGTCGTACACACTCCCCTTGATGTGATGCTGATACCGCTTCATGCCGCGAAAGGCCTCACTTCTCACAATATCCCGTATCAGCGCATAAAACTCCTTTTCTATCATCATACCCTCGCTTTGATTGATCATGGACATTTTATCATACCCGTGTTTGAAAAAGGTCAAGAAAATATTTCCAAAATATTAATAAGGGCATTCCGTATGTTGTAAAAATGAGGTAAACTGTGGTTTATGGTGACAATAACCAAAAAAACGGGGCGCATTTTCCGCAAAACCTGCAATTTGCGTCTTGATTTTTTTTTAACGATGTTTTATAATAAAATTGAGATGTAAGGCCGGCGTACGGCAACAGTACATTATCATCATAAAAAGGAGCTTACCGTCATGTCAAAAGTCACTTTCCGCTACATTTCCCAAGAGGATATCCTCGCGCTGAACATTCCCTACGAAGATGTGATCAACGCCGTAGAAAAGGTCATGTCCGAATTTAGCAAAGGCACCTGCCAGCTCCCCGTTAAGATCCACGTAAACTCCCGTCCCCAGACCTATATCAACGCCATGCCCGCATACATCGGCGGTGAGAACGAGGCTCAGGGCATGAAATGGATCGCAGGCTACCCCAACAACCGTAACAAGGGTCTGCCCGTTACCTGGGGTCTGATGGTAATGAATGACTGTGAGACCGGTGGTGTCACCGCCGTGATGGATGCTCGCTGGATCACCGCGATCCGTACCGCAGCCGTAGCCGCTGTTACCGCAAAATACTGCAAGGTAAAGGATACCAACACCATCACCATCATCGGTGCAGGTGAGCAGGGCCGCTCCAACGCGCGCCTGATGAAGATCGTCATCCCCGAGCTGAAGCGCATCTACATCGGTGACCTTTACGACGCCGCCATCGACGCTTACCTCAAAAAGATGCAGC
Organism: Clostridia bacterium; assembly: GCA_017453325.1. Classification (GTDB taxonomy): domain Bacteria; phylum Bacillota; class Clostridia; order Oscillospirales; family CAG-272; genus Firm-07. The sequence continues at coordinate 12,622 of JAFTKK010000056.1, read as the reverse complement.
CCCTGATGCCCGACGTTGAGTTCATTCCGATCCGCAACGACGAGGAGCGCCAGAAGGCCATCGACAATTCTCAGATCCTGATCACCGCAACCCAGCGCTCCGACAAGCCCATCATCTACACCGAAATGCTGCACAAGGGCATGCTCGGTATCCCGCTTGAGAGCACCGCTTGGGAGGGCAAGACCTACAACTGGGCTGATCGCTTTGTTTGTGACGACGTCAACCTCGTGAAGCAGTACCTCGCTGACGGCAAGTACACCGACGGCCTGCCCAAGGATGAGGATCTGCTCATCCTCGGTGACATCATCAACGGCAAGAAGTGCGGTCGCGCGAGCGAGGATGAGTTCGTCATCACCTCCTCTCACGGCATTGCACTCTCCGACGTGGCACTTGGCCAGATGATCCTTGAGAAGGCCGAGAAGCAGGGCGTGGGCACGGTTCTCACCCTCATGGAAGAGGCAGACATCATTAGATAATCAGATCATGATACAAAAAAATGGCAGAGCCGTGCGGCTCTGCCATTTTTGTTACAGCTTGCGTCTGCAACCGTCGATTTGAATATTCTGCCCCGTGATGTAGGAGGCACCGTCGGAAGCGAGAAAGCAGATCAGCTCCGCGTTCTCTTTGTCACTGCCCGTTCTGCCTAAATAAGAAAGCTCGGAGGGCTGGGTGTAATTTACGTCCTCACGCTCAGCGGGTGACACGCTGCCGGGAGAAACGGCATTGACCGTGATCCCCTGCTCCGCCACCTCCTTGGCAAGAGACTTGGTGAAGGATATAACCGCCCCCTTGGTTGCGGAATAGTGTGCCATATTTCTGTTACCGTAAACGCCCGCAACCGAGGCCACGTTGATCACTCTGCCCCATCCTTGCGCGATCATGGTGGGCAGCACCGCCTGCGTCACATAAACGGTACCCATCACGTTGATATCAAAAAAACGTCTCCACTCGGCCGTTGGCGTATCCACAAATGCCGAGCGGCATCTCCAAAGCGCCGCATTGTTGACCAACACGTCAATTTTCCCGAAATGCCGCACGGCCTCTGCCACGACCTCGCCCACGCGTGCCTCGTCGCTGATATCGCAATCAAAAATCAGCACCTTGGTGCCAAGTGCCCCTGCCTCGTCCCTCACACGCTGCAATTTTTCAAACGCCACGTCAAGTAACACAAGACGCGCGCCGAGCTCGGCAAAGCGAAGCGCCGTCGCACGGCCGATGCCAACCGCCGCACCCGTCACCAAAACAACCTTTTCCTGAAAATTCATACTCACTTGCCTCCCCTGTGAACTTTTCTTCATTATATCGCGAAAAGCAAAAAAGCGCCATGCTTTTCACGATACAGTTTTTAGCTAAAACGATACAATATGAGGTCGATTTTGGTTTTTTTGCGTTTTTGATTGCTTTTTTTGATACTCGTGCTATAATAGAATTAATCAAAGAGGAGGTAGTTATGCCACATCACGGTTTTGTCATTACCGGCTTCGTGACTCTGTTCGAAGCACACGATCCCGCAGGGCGAAAAACCGATTTTTTTGATCGGCGCTCGTCTTGCTTTATCGTCACCACAAAGGGAAGGATCCGCTTTACCTCTTTACAAGGCACCGTAGTAGCGGATCGTGACCACCCTGTCTTTTTGCCAAAAGGCCTCAGCTATACCAACGAATGCCTTGAAACCGCGGAAAGCTATGTTTTCAACTTTCAAACTCTGCAGCAATATGATACGCCCTTATCCCTGCACGCCATCTCCCCGACGGCAGCAAAGGACTATTACACGCGTATGCTGACCAAGACCTTTTCCTCTGCCCCCAAAGACACCCCGGCGGTGTTTGAGCTGCTCTACTCCTTGGCAGGTGCGCTGTTCGGAGCATCTGAGGAGAGCGTCTGCGCACACCCCGTGATCCGCCAAGCGCTTGCATGGATGCATCAATATTACGGCGCCGTAGGTATCACCATGGCCGATGTGGCGCGCCATTGCTGCGTCAGCGAAATTTATTTGCGCAAGCTCTTTCAAAAGCAGCTGCACACCACACCCTTTCGCCGCCTCACACAGATCCGTATGCAGCAGGCCAAACTCCTGCTTGAGGAAAAACGAAAGCCGGGGGAGGTCGCGCTGCGTGTCGGATATGCCGATCTTTATCAATTCAGCCGCGCATATAAGCGATATTTCGGATATCCTCCCTCCCAAACATGATGTGCAAACGAAAAGGCGCATACGGCTTTACCGTATGCGCCTTTTAATTTATGATAGCATAAATCGATTGCGCAGCTCCTGCAAATCAATGGGGGCACCGCAAAAGGAGAAGCGCAGGTGCAAAAGCCCCTTGCGTGTGGGGTCAGTATAGGCGGAAAACCGCATGCCGCGCAACAGCGAGGTGCGCTTTGCTGCCTCCAGCTCGGGCGGCAGCGCGTCACCTGCAAGTAAGAATCGCGCATATACGGTAGGCGCCTTGTAGCCGTCACGCTCCGCCGCCAGATAAAGAGAGCCGTCGCTGCTCGCCCGCTTACACGCCAGCAGCAGCGCCAAAAGATCGGCACCGAGCACCGCGTAATCAATGTCCTCCACGGGCGCGTATCCCATGCCGCTGAAATCGTAAAAGGCCTGCACGCCAATGAGATTCGCCCAACGCACCGTGCGCAAGGTCAACCATTGCCCCAGCGTCGCGGCGCTCTCCTTGGCACATCCCTCATGTGCGATCGCCCGCACGTAGGGCAGCATCCAATCTCTTGCCGCAAGACAGATCTCCTCCGAAAACGGCATTTGCCGCGCGGCGCTAAAAGGCGAGAGCTGCACCTCGGCAAAGAGATAGTCGGCGTAGGCGGCTGGCGTGCGCAGGGCGGTAAACAGGGGCTCGTCGGGAATGACGGCCACCAGCGACAGATCCACACGGTACAAATGGCACAGTATCAACACGGGTACAGGGCCACATTGCATCAGATAAAGACCGCGCAAGCCGCCCTCCAGCGCACGGTAGAGCGCGCGACGCTCCGCCACAGATGTACCGAGCACACGGAAAAACTCCTCTCCCACCGCAGGCATCCCACGCGTGGCGCGACAGCTGATAACCGTACCCTTTGCATCCAATAGGTATAAATGATCGTGATGTGCGACCTGCTGTCCCTCGGCCACGCCACCGATCGGCAGGGTATATTCACCTATCATATGTTCTTGTTTTCCTCTCCTTCCATTTTCGTTGCCGTAGCGCCTTGCGCAAGCTCTTCGCCATCCTCCCCCACAAAAACGGGGATAAATTGCTCGGCAACTCTGCCCCGTCCGCGATGTTTGACGTAAAAGTAGCCAAGCACGCTAAAAAGCACCGCACCGATAAAATTCACAAAAAGATCCTTGACGGTATCCGCAAGACCGATATCGAGATACCCGTTCATCACAATAACCTCTCCGCCTGCCGTCACCACTGTTGTGCTCACGATATCGGTCACATGCGTTACCTTTTCGCCAAGATCGTTGGGCAGGGAAACACTGTTGATAACCGCCGTCAGGGTATCCTTTTGCATATCGGTATGCAGGAGCATATCGGCACCAAACTCGAAAAACTCCCACAGCACGCCGATCGTCATCGAAAAACAAAAGGCAACAAGCGCCAAAAAAACGGGGGAAAGCTGAAAACGGAAGCGCTTTGTTTTATTGAAAATATCTACCAGGCAAAAGCCAAAGGCGGCGAACATAAAACCGTTAAAGGTATGCAACATGGTATCCCAAAACGGGAAATGCATGTAAAAGTTGCCGATCTCACCCAAAATCTCCGCGCAAAACACAAAAAGATACGCAAAAATTTCAAGCGTGGTGGGCAAATTGATGTGAAAGCTCCGTTCCACCACGGGTGGAATGAGCAGCAAAAGCGAAGCGAGCACGCCCGTAAACACGTTTTCCCATCTGCCAAGAAAAGCGCTGCGCACGATCACCGTTAAAATAAGCATGGATAAAATGGCATACACGGTATAGGCCTTTTTATCGGTTTTGATCTGTTCCATGATCGGATGACGGGCACGCAATCTTTTATTTTTCATAAAATTCACCTCCGTTTATGATCCAAGGCTGCATAAAACATCAAGGAGTCGCAAAAACTAACAGCACCACACAAAAAGGAGTAAATATATGGCACAAATCAGCGAAAAAGAATTATCCGCCATCGGGGATCTTTTGACGATGGAAGAGACTCTTTGCCAAAAATGCCACTATATGGCGAGCAACACGACCGACAAAGCACTCGCAGATCGCTACAATCAACTCGCGCAGCAGCACCAAAAGCACTTCGACGAGCTTTACGGCAATTTAAAGTAAAGGAGAACACCCATGAACGGTATGCAAAACAACACCTTTCCCGAAAAGGAGCAGGCCACAGATCTGCTGTCCGCCGAAAAGTTTCTCGCGGGCAACTACAATTCCTTTCTGCTTGAGTGCGCAACACCCGAAATGGTGCAATGCCTCTCCTCGCTGCTGCGTGACACGCACGATATGCAGCAATCGCTCTTTCACGATATGCAGTCGCGCGGCTGGTACCCCGTGACAAAGGCTGAGGATACCAAGGTCAATCAAACCAAAAGCAAATTTTCGGCAAACGTGACGCAATAGTCGATAGCAAAAGGCCGCGCCGATGGCGCGGCCTTTTGTGCGTAGGGGCTATCGCTTATTCGGCGTCAGACGGCGTATTTTCTGCGTCGTCCGCCTGCTCGGCGGTCACTTCCTCGGCGTCCTCTGCCTCGGGCGCATCCGCTTCGCCCTTCAGAATGGCCAGCTCATCATAAAGCGCGTCGATTGCGGCAATGATCTCAAGCTTATCCTCCTCAAGATCGTCATCGGTGTGCAGATCACGGTAGATCACGCGGCCGAGATTTTCATATTGCTCGTCAATACGCATTTCAAGCGACTTGACCTTCACGGATTTGGTAGCGCTCTCCACAAGCTCCTCGGTTTTGTCGGCAACCTTTCCGACAGCGCGGCGAGCCTTGGCGCAAAAACGGTTAAATGTAGACACGGTTGGCACCTTCCTTTCCTAACATTCTCCTTATACAGTATAGCAAAATCGCGGCAAAATGTAAAGCCCTTTGCAACAAATTTATCCAATCGGGATAAAAATCCCCTCCCGTGGGTACACTAACAGCAAAACAAAGAAACCGAGGGAAAGATCTATGAATATGGATAAAAAAAGCTATGCCCGTTACGTAGAGGCACGCGCGCCGCGCTCGCCGCTCGGCAAGGACTGTCTGTGGGCCTTTTTGGTGGGCGGCGGTATTTGCCTGTTTGCCGAGGGCTTGGGTCAAATTTTCACGCGGCTTTGCCATATGACACAAGAAAACGCGGGAACCACCACCTCTATTATTCTGGTGCTGATTGCCGTCACACTCACGGCTCTCGGGCTCTTTGACCGCATTGCCAAATTTGCGGGCGGCGGCACCTTAGTGCCGATCACGGGCTTTGCCAACGCCGTGGCCTCCCCCGCAATTGACGCGCGCGCCGAGGGCTTTGTGCTCGGCGTGGGAGCCAAGATCTTCACCGTGGCAGGCCCCGTGCTCCTTTACGGCACGGCAGCAGGCACGCTGTACGGCATCATTTACTGGGTCTGCACACTACTGGTCGCCTGACGGGGAGCCCGCCGCAAAATTTGCCCCAAATTCTGCAAATTTGCTCTTGACAGTCCTTGCCGCAAATGGTATAATATATGGCGTATTCAAAATATTGGGATGTCGCCAAGCGGTAAGGCACCAGACTTTGACTCTGGTATTCGTAGGTTCGAATCCTGCCATCCCAGCCAAACAAAAGGGGTAGCCCATACGGGCTACCCCTTTTGTTTGGCTGGGATGGCGCGGCTTCGTCCTATTGCGTGGCTCCGCCACGCAAGTAGGTTCGCATTCGCCGCCCGAAGACCTGCAAGCTTGCTTGTCAGGCGAAGGGCGTGCGAATCTTCGCGCACCGCGCGAATACCCTGCCATATGAGCTATCCCTTTTGCTTGGCCGCGAAAAAGCACGGCGCAAACAGCCCCCCTCACGTGCGTGAGGGGGGCTGTTTGCAGTTTGTTCCTTTCAAGCCTCATCCAGCCCAAGGCCGCGCAGATCGGCCACGGTTCCGTTTTTCTCGGCCTCATACATTTTCCAGATGATGCGTAAGCTCTGCAAAGCCGCACGGCCGTCGGTCAAGGGGCGCTTACCCGTACGGATGCAATCGATAAAATGGGTGATCTCGTAGTGAGTATCCTTGCTTTTTGCACCGTCTCGGCGATGCAGCACCGTGTATTTGTCGGTTTTGCTGATCTCTCCCGGAACGTGCAGGTCGGCATTGCTGTAAAAGTGAATCTCACCAATGCCTCTGTTGTAATCAAGCAGACCTTCCTCGGTCATGATTTGAAAATCGTAGCCCATACGCGTGCCCTTTGCTCCCCACGTGGCACCGTGGAAGCCGAGCGCGCCGTTTTCAAACTTGAAAATAGCCATACTGGTGCCCTCGCGCTTCAACCAAGGCGTGCCGACGCGCGTACCGAAATGCGAGCCCTCCAAGGGCTTTCCGAGAAAGCGAAGCAGCAGATCCACGTAATGGCAGCCATGGCTGAAAAACTGACCTCCGCCAAGCCTTGCGGTATGCCCCCAGTACCATTCGTTCGGGCCCTTCGTGAGCTGCTCGGTCCAGATGGACATTTGTATGATCTTACCGAATTTGCCCGAATCAACAAGCTCCTTCAGCTTCACGATCTCGCGCATATAGGGCACGGGATAGCCACACATCAGCACCACGCCCTCCTCCTCGCAGACGCGAATGAGGTCAAGGCACTCCTCCTCGGAATTGCAAAGCGGCTTTTCCATCAAAATATGCTTCTTGCGACGGGCAAAAAACAGACCGCACTCATAATGCAGATCGTGCGGCAGCGCCACCAAAACGGCATCGATATCCACCATGCTTTGATAATCGGTCACGATGGTGGGATCATTCCCAAGCGCCGCGGCCACCGACACCGCGCGATCTCTTACAATATCGCACACGGTGGTGATCTCAATGCCCTCTACCCGATTGATATTCGAGGCGTGTGCCTCCATCATGCTGCCGCAGCCGACAAGACCCAGCCGAATTGTTTTCATCATATCCTCCTTGACAAAAAGCACGCTTTGTGCCATAATAAAGGCGGTTGCCCGCATTTACATGATATCACTGTTTTTCTTTTCCGTATTTATCATATCGGGCTAAAAATTTACACAATTTAGCTTTATTTGGGGGTGCTTATGAAAATCGGTCAAGCCGTACATCTTTCCACCGTGCTGTCGGTCGATGCCTTAAATAGCCTGCATCACATAAATCTCACCGGCAAAAAGACCAAGGGCGAGCTACACGATTTTTACGAGCTGGTGCTCGTGGAGGAGGGGTTTTATTACGTCATTCTTGACGGCGAGCGCATCGTCGTGCCCCCGGGCTCCTGCATCGTCTTTGCACCAAACGCCTTTCATTCCGATGACGGTGTGACCCGTGCTACCGCCACCGTCAGCATCGTTTCCTTTGAAAGCAGCTCTCCCGAAATGCACTATTTTGACAACCGCATGCTCACGCCGACGGCGAAGGAGCTGCTGCAATTACAGGAGCTTTTTGAGGATTGCCGCGCGCTTTGTCAGCATATTCCGCGCGTTGGTTTGTGCGTGCGCGAGGATGCCGTTCCCCACCAATTGCAAATTGTAAAAGCTAAGTTAGAGCTGTTTTTGCTGTCGCAATACCGCGAAAATGAGATCAGAACGCCACCCCGCCGCAAGCAATACCGCAAGGAGCGCTTTACGCAGCTTTCTGACTATATCAAAGCACATTTGCACGAGCCGATGAGTGCCGCCTCGCTCGCCGCAGCCTGCTCGATGAGCGAAAGCGCGATGAAATCGCTTTGCCGCGAATTTTGCAATTGCGGCCCCATTGATTATCTGATCTCGGTTCGGATTGCCGCCGCCAAGCGCCTCATCAGGCAAAGCAGCATGAGCTTTACCGAGATTGCCGAGGTCACGGGCTTTGGCTCCCTACATTATTTTTCGCGCGTGTTCAAGGCGCACGTGGGACTGACGCCTACCGCCTATGCAAAAGCACCGTAATATCTATTTTAAAGAAAAACGCAACCCGCTTGCAAAAATGCTCCCCGCGACGATGTCGCGGGGAGCATTTTGATTAGTTGAAATAATAGGGCTTGCCGGTTTTGGCGGATTCGTAAATGCCTTCAAGAATTTGAGTGATGCAGTAAGCCTGCTCGGGCAGCACGCAAGGGTCGGTATCGTTCAGCACGGCCTCGATCCATTGCTTGGCCTCAAGATCGGCAGCACTGGGCCCACCCTTCGCATCATTGAAGGCTGCACCGCCGCCCACCATGCTGGGCTTGGTGATGTATTGCTTATTGTGCTTCACGCCGTTGATCTCCACGCCCTCGCCCGCAATCTGCGTAGCGCCCGCCTTGGTGCCGCAGATGGTGGCGCGTGCCTCGCGCACGTCGGTGGTATTCAGCGCCCAGGAGGATTCCAGAATCACGGTGGCACCGTTTTCCATCACCACGAAGCCGAAAGCGCTATCCTCCACGGTAAACTTGTCGGGATCCCAATTGCCCCAAGCATTGCCCTGATCGGTCTGATCGTTGAGGGCATGATAGGTGGTACCCACACAATATTTGGGCTTGTAGTTATTCATAAACCACAGGGCAAGATCGAGCGCGTGCGTACCGATGTCAATCAGGGGCCCGCCGCCCTGCTCATATTCGTTGAGGAACACGCCCCAGGTGGGCACGGCGCGACGGCGGATGGCGTGTGCCTTGGCAAAATAAATGTCGCCAAATACACCGTCCTCGGCCTCTGCCTTGAGATACTGCGAATCGGCGCGCTGTCTTGACTGGTAGCCGATGGTCAGCTTTTTGCCCGTGCGCCGGGACGCCTCGATCATCTTCAGCGCCTCCTCAGAATTGATGGCCATGGGCTTTTCGCACATCACGTGCTTGCCCGCCTCAAGGGCATCCACCGTAATAAAGCTATGAGAGCGATTGGGCGTGCAAACGTGCACCACCTCGATCTCCTTGTTTTGCAGCAGCTCCCGATAATCGGTGCAGACCTGTGCACCCTCTGCGCCGTATTTGGCAGCCGCCTTCTCGGCACGCTCCAAAACGGTATCGCAAAACGCAACCATTTTCACGTTTGCCAGCTTCGCCAAAGACGGCATATGCTTGCCGTTGGCAATACCGCCGCAACCGATAATACCGACCTTTACTGTTCTTTCCATCACATTTCTCCTTTATCTTTGTCTTGCTCGGCCAATGCAAAGGCGGCCATGAGCATATCGTACTCACCGTCCGTAGGGCACCAACCGTATTGCTTGATGCGAACGCATTGTATTCCTCCACGCAGAGATACCGCAACACCCTCGGCGCGCAGCAGCTCTGCTTGCCGCGTCGGCGTTTGAAAATGCCCTGCCCCAACCAGCTCGCCGGTGGCACCCACCACGCGATGAGCGGGCAGATCCTTTCCCGCGCGCCCCGTTTTGAGTGCATAGCCCACCTGGCGCGCATTGCGCGGCTTACCGCAAAGTGCGGCGATCTGCCCATAGGTGGCCACCGTGCCTGCGGGGATCATGCGGCAAACGATCTCTGTTTTTTGATAAAAATCCATCCTTAGCTGTAGCGGCTATGCGCGCGGTTCCGTATCCGTGCCCGACTGCATCGCCTCGCGCTCGGCCTTGGCCTTTTCCTTCAAGAGGACAACGAGGGGCAGCAGCACGCCGCCGACGATATTACCCGCCACGCTGGCAAGAATATACCCCACCACACGCAAAGAAACCTCACCGTAGAAGTAAAAATACAGCATATTGGCTACCGAGTGATCAAAGCCGCAGAAGGCGAATACCACCACGGGGAACAACACCTCAATGGAGGCGCTGAGATTCTTTTTGGGGGCATACTTGGAGGCCCAGACCGACAGGGTGATGAGCCAACCGCAAAGAATAGCCGAGCAGAAGGACTTAAGCCCCCAGCTGTCAAGCGCCAGCTTTGCAGCGATCACGCTCTGTCCCTGCGGCACGACCACGGGGCGGAGTGCGGAATGATAGACCAGCACGGCCACGATGGCCACGCCGAGCATATTGCCGATAAAGCAAAGGGGCAGACGCCACAGGTTATGTACGCCCATCTTGGGGATGTCGGCCACCATGCCCGTAAACAGCTTCATGCCGTAGGTCACGATCGCATAAATGCCAAGCGAGAAGAGCATGGCACCGATCAGCTTTCCCCACGCGCCAAGCGTGGCGTTCGCGAGGAGTGATGCCGTGCCACCAATGCCGATCATAAAGCCCGAAAGCAGCGCCATCAGGCAAAAAACCGCAAATTCTTTTTTCGTCATTTCTGTTGTGTCTCTCATTTTATTGCCTCTTACGATAAATTACGTATATCATTATATAACAAAAACGCGCGAAATGCAAGTGATAACGCAAAAAAAGAGCAGCTTGCCGCGCAGCTGCTCTTTTTGATCTATTCACCGCTTTTTCCGTCGAGTATCTTGGCAAAAAATTTGGCAGCGTCACCGCGTGTCAACTCACCCAGGGGCAGTAACGCGCCGTCGGCCGACGTTGCGAGATAACCGCCCTCATAAATGGCATATACGGCATCTGCTACGTCCACGGGGATATCCTCAAAATCCTCTACCGTTTCATGGTATCCGGGTGCTGAGAGCGACAAAGCCTTGGCCGCAATGGCGGCTGCCTCAGCACGCGTGATGGCGTCGTGCGGGCGGAAATTTTCCTCCTCCCCAAGCCAGCCCTGCTCCTTGGCGTAGCGGATCGCACCGCGCATTGGCAGAGGGATCTCGGCATCGTCCGCAAAGCCCGTGCTCTCGGCGTCGGGCGCCTTGATCTCGGCGGCCTGCAGCAAAATCGTCACAAACGCAGCACGTGTCAGGGCTTTGTGAGGATGAAAATAGTGCTTGCCGCCAACCTCCTCGCCGCCAAGCAGCCCCTTTTCACTCACACGCAGGGCGTGTGTGTGATTGGCATCACCCAGCATATCGGTAAAGGTATAAGCGCTTACCAGCTCGCGCACGGTGATGCTGACCGTAGCCTCGGGCGCATACGCGCCGTTTTCATCCTGCACGCGCCAGGTAAAGCGATCGGAGCCCACGTAGCCATCGTAAGGCGTGTAGGTGAAGGCACCCGTGGTGCTATCGAGTAAAACCGTACCGTTTTTGGGGTAATCACAAATTTCAAACACCAACGCATCCCCCTCCGGGTCGGTAGCCGTGAGCACACCCGTGAGCGACAGCGTCTCGTGTGTGGAGACCGCCGTGGCACTTTTCGTGCCCGTAGGGCAGCAGTTGACGGTATCGGTCGTGCGAAGCCGGCACGTCAGCGCATAGCCCGCCGTCTCCCCCGCCACGGTCGGCACAAAGGAAAAGCTGCTTTTTCTCACCCCGTCACGTGGGATAAACTGCAAATAGGAAAGTGTTTCGCGCGGAATGCTCTGCCCCACGGCAACCTCGCCGTATCCAAGCTGCAGCACACCGTCCGTCACGGGCGGCAGGGCGGTCACCGTCACACTTTCCACTTGACACCCAAGCGCGCTGTCAAACCAGGCAGCGTCAAAGGTGACGGACTCCCCCACCACGGCGCTGCACGCCAGATACTGCCCGTCGGCCACCTGCTGAAGCGCCACGCTGACCGTCTCACTTTCGGCAGGCGTGTTGATCAGCACCTCACGCGCGAGCAGCACGCCCCCCACCACCGCCGCCAGGCCGAGCAACAGCACGCCTGTTCTTTTTTTCAAAAAATGCTTCACCTTCATCAAAAAACGCCTCGCTTTCGGTTATGATCCGCTACCATTTTATGCATGTCTCCCTCTCAATATGCCGCGCACACTTGGCGAGTTTTGACGGATGGCACGTGCGAAAACGGCGTTTTTCTGCAAAAACCTTGTGAAATTTCGAATAAAATGCAAGTTTTACGCCAATAACTTTCGCATCACACTTGACAACCTCGGTTTTTCTGTGATATACTGTTAGAGTGGTTCGTTGTATAAATACAACGGTCAAAATTTGATTCTTTATTTTTTGGAGGAAATACCATGGCAAACATGACCCGTGCCGAAGTAAAGGCGTACATCGAGGGTGTTGTTGAGCAAGTCAAAAAGCGCAACCCCGGCGAGGTTGAATTTCACCAGACCGTGAGCGAGGTTCTCGAGTCCCTCGAGCCCGTTCTCGCAAAAAGCCCCGAGTTTATCGAAAAAGGCATCATCGACCTGATCGTTGAGCCCGAGCGCATCATCAAGTTCCGCGTTCCGTGGGTTGACGACGCAGGCAACACGCAGGTAAACCGCGGCTACCGCGTACAGTTCAACAGCGCAATCGGTCCCTACAAGGGCGGCCTGCGCTTCCACCCCACCGTAAACGAGAGCATTATGAAGTTCCTCGGCTTTGAGCAGACCTTCAAGAACTCCCTCACCTCCCTGCCCATGGGCGGTGCCAAGGGCGGCGCGGACTTTGATCCCCAGGGCAAGTCCGATGCAGAGGTTATGCGCTTCTGTCAGAGTTTTATGACAGAACTGTGCAAGTACGTAGGTCCTGATACCGACGTTCCCGCAGGCGACATCGGCGTTGGTGCGCGCGAGGTAGGCTATCTCTTTGGAC
>JAFTKK010000055.1 GCA_017453325.1 Clostridia bacterium | reverse complement strand
GGCTGAGATGAAGGAGAAGCAGCTCCGCATTGAGGATGCCCTGTACGCTAGCCGTGCCGCCGTTGAGGAAGGCATTGTGGCAGGCGGCGGCACCGCTTACCTCAACGTCATTTCCGAGGTTGCCAAGCTGGTTGACACCGTTGAGGGTGACGAAAAGACCGGTGTGCGCATCGTCCTCAAGGCTCTTGAGGAGCCCGTACGTCAGATCGCTGCAAACGCAGGCTTTGACGGCGCTGTGATCGTAGACAAGATCATGTCCTCCGGTAAGCTCGGCTACGGCTTCGACGCTTACAAGGAAGAATATTGCGATATGCTCTCTGCCGGCATTGTTGACCCCACCAAGGTCACCCGTTCCGCTTTGCAGAACGCCGCTTCCATCGCCTCCGTGGTGCTCACCACCGAGAGCGTGGTTGCCGACAAGAAGGACCCCGCAGCTGAGGCTGCAGCAAACGCTGCCATGGCCGGCGGCGGCATGGGCGGCGGGATGTATTAAGACGAACGCAAAAGCATAAAAAAAGGAAAACCCCTTTTGAAAAAGGGGTTTTCCTTTTTCTTGTTTTTCGCCTCCGCGAAAAACAATTCATTTTCCTTTCCCGAAAACTTTGGGAAATTATGTATTTACTTCATCAAATTCAGCATCTATCATTTCGGGTTCTGCTTCTTCTCTGCCCGCCGCAGTAAAATCACCCTCAATAAACATCAAATAAGCACGCTTGGCAATCACCTTGGTTTCAACAAAGTCAAAGCCGCCGCCAATCACACCGCCAACCACAGGCAACATTTTACCAATATTAATGACGCCCGTCTTGCCTAATTTAGTGAACAACCGAAAGCCCACCTTTTTATTGATAGCCTGCAACGATTTCCCGGGTATCTTTTTGACAAGTGCCATGCCAAATTTTTCTCCAAGCTCAATTCCCACTCGTTTCAAAATCTGATCAAGTGAGATACCGGCAAGGCAAGCATAAACCAAGGTTTGTACCTGATCACTATTAACATCATAGCCACCCATATGCGCAAGGCATACGATCATGCGCATTTGAATATACAAAACACTACCAATATTGGCCGGAATTGTAACCGGCAATGTCAATATCCCACCAAAGCTATTTATAAAGCCAGAGGTTGTACATTTCGCAATCTGATATTTGTTAAAACTCTTGGCGGCCTTTTGCACACTATCTGCTTTTTCCAAATATTCTGCTGCTAATTGCTCAATTGGCTTGCTCACGGTAGGAATGCCGTTAATCGACTTTTCGTACAGCTTTTCTAACAATGCCATAACGTCTTCTTGGGTAAAGATTTTCTTTTTTTCCATCATTTATAGCTCCTTTATAAAAGTTTGTATAACACAGTCTGTTTTTTTCGCGCGGAAACAAGCCCTTAATTAAAAAAGTGCGCAGCAGAGCTGCGCACCGAAAAACGCACAACTCAATTGCTGCGACACAACTTTTCAACAACACACGAAGGTATGCGAAAAAAGAGCATGCATTTTTACCATAGTAAAAAATACACACCTTTGTGTGATGCTATGCAGTTGTGTCGCAGGTTTATTATACCACGCGCAGCAAAAATTGTAAAGGCACAAACCAAAATTTTGTATCGGCAAATAATTTAAAATGCAAAAACGTGAGGGATGCTCCTCCCGTTTTTAAACACCCAAATATAGAATATCAAATCGGGCTCCCTTTTGTTCGCAATCTCCCCCATCGTAGGGGAGGGGCTTGCTCCTCCCGTATCGCCACCTTCCCCCTTTGCCCCCTGTTCGCACTCCTCATCGTAGGCGAGATGCCTTCTAAACTCGCTACGCGGGTAAACGGCGTTTTATGTGTTCACAAAACGCCGTTTGCTCGTGCAGTGAGGGGCGGGAGCACCAAGGCGCTCCCCTACATCAATTACGCGCGTCGCCGCATTGCTCGCGCAAATCCGTAAGGGCGTCCCCCCATTTCTCATTTCGCATTCCTCGCTGCACCCAAATCGTGTCATCCTGAGGCGCCCAACAAAGGGCGCCGTGAGGATCTCCGAAAACGCAAGAAGCGTTTTCGGCGGTATGTATGTGCCAAACCCTCTTGAAAAATATTCCATCGCGCACAGAAGCGTCTTGTGCGAAGAAACCGCGCCCTCGACCTCTTGCCTCGGTCGAGATCCTTCGCTCGGCTTTCTTGCCTCACTTAGGATGACACAAGGGTATAGGGGCGCTCATGTGTCGCTCGCAAGATGTTGCACCGCACCAAAACGGGCGATTCGTGAATCGCCCCTACAAAAAACGCAATCATCATGCGTTTCGGTCTTCCTTTTGCACTCGCCATCTATCCTCGCACCCTGATCGCACATTTCTTTCTCGTTGGCGCAAAAATTTGCGCCGCAATATTTTGCAGGTGTATACACCGCACGCTTTGTTCGCACACATATCCCCTTTTATCAAGTTTTGGGGTGGTGGGGATGAATGTGTTTTTGCCTGCGGCAAAAAACAGAAGGGGAGCAGGGACTTTTTCAAAAGCCCTTGCTCCCCTTCCCGCCTATGCCAATCTGTTTCGTTTTATGAAAGCTCGGCATGGTGGCGCGCATAGGCCGTGGGCGACACGCCCATCAGGCGGCGGAACTCGGCGGAAAAATACGCCACGCTTTCAAACCCCGATTGCAGCGCCGCTTCGGTGACGTTGCATAGTCCGGTTTCGAGCATGCGCGCGGCGGCCTCCACGCGCTTTTGCTTGATATATTCAAGGGGCGAAGCACCGAAATAACGGCGGAACTCGCGTCTGAAATAAACCTCGCTCACGCCCCTTTGGGCAGCGAAATCGCCCACGCGCAGGGCGCTGTCGGCAAAATGCTCATCCATATAGCGGCGCGCGCGGGTGAGCTGCGGCGGCGGGGTGAGAAGCGCAGGTGTAAAGGCCTCCTCAGCCATAGACAAAATGCGCATGACGGTGGAAAGGCAGGAAAAACCGACCCCGGACGACAAAAATTTGGCGCGTGCACGGCGAAAATTCTCCAAAAACACGTCGTGTGCGGCGGGGCGGCGGGAAAGCGGCTCGTCACCGAAGAGCGCGACCTCATCGGCGGTATAGATGTGCAAAATATGCATCACGCCCGGCTCTAAAACCTCTGTTTCGTAGTCAAGGCCGCGCGGAATATAGGTAATGCTGCCCGCATCGGACACAAGATCCCCCTTTTCGCTGTGAATGGTGATCTTGCCGCTTTCGCGGTACGTGAGCGAGAAAAACTCACGCCCGCCAACGAACACCGTGGGTGCCTTTTGCTTGGTTACCACGCCGAGCGTGAAATAGCTGATCATCGGCATTTGCTTTTGTATCATGTTATCTCCCTCCCCTCTCTTTCTTATATCATAACACAAAGATGGCAAAAATACAACAAGTTAGTTTCGAAATCCTAAAAAATGTTATTTTTTCTTGTAGCGGCAGGACGGGGTGACATGATAGAATAAACGCAACACAATATGAAAGGATGGCATTTTTACCATGTCTAATTTAAACGAACTGATCACAGCCGCCGTCAAGTGCGAGGGCATTGACCTCATCGGCTTCGCGGGCGCAGACCGCTTTGTAGATGTACCTGCACAGCAAAACCCCTTTTCCATCTTCCCCGAGGGCAAGACCGTGATCATGCTCGGCAAGCGCGTGTGCCGCGGTGCGCTGCGCGGTGTTGAGGAGGGCTCCAACTTCGGTGACTACCGTCTGTTTGGCTCGAGATGGCTGGAGGATGAATTCCTCTCCCTTGCCTGCTACAATCTGGTAAGAGTGCTGGAGGACGAGGGCTTTGAGGCCGTTCCCGTATTCCCCAACCCCTCGGAGCTTGCTCCCATGGGTGTTTCGGTAGCAGAGGGTCGCCCCGCGCCCAACGTATGCCCCGACTTTGACCGTGCAGCCGTTGCCTGCGGCCTCGGTGAAATCGGTCTCTCGGGCTTGTTCCTCTCCCCCGAATTCGGTTCCCGTCAGCGCTTCCACATGATCATTACCGACGCCGAGCTTGAGGCAACGCCCCTTGCTACCCGCCGTGTCTGCGACGGCTGCGGCAAGTGTGCCGCCGTTTGCCCCTTCGGTGCCATTGACACCGAGCACACCACCGAGGTCAACATCTGCGGCAAGGTGATGCAGGTGGCCACCGTCAATTACAAGATCTGCAACACCTGCAAAAACGGCGCCTGCCCCAACCGTCTGGCCGCCGTCGGCAAGCCCGACCGCGTAGCAGCCCTTTGCAACCGCACGTGCCTTTGCCACCTTGAGGAGCAGAACGTGCTTGACAACAAGTTTGAGACCCCCTTCCGCAAAAAGGCGGCTTGGGTGATTGGCGAAAACGATGCAAAAGGCACGATCACGGACGATATGGTATCGGGTGGCGAATATCAAGCCAAGGGTGGTAAGAACTGATGAAACTGACTGCTGAAATGATCAAGGCGCACGCTGCCGAGCTTGGCATTGACTGCATTGCCATCGGTAACATCGAGCGCTTTAAAAACGCACCGCCGCTGATGTCGCCTCTTTCCTACTTCCCCGAGGCAAAATCGGTGATCGCGGTTGCCATGCGCATTCCGCGCGGTACCTACCGCGGCATTGAGGAAGGCACGCATTGGCACAACTACACCTTTTATTCCTACAACAAGCTGAACTCCTACTTCCGTCCCCGCCTTTCCTACGAGCTTTGCCGCTTTATCGAGGATCACGGCTGGGAGGCCGTGGCACACTACCCCGCCGTGCCCGAGGGCAACGGCGTGAACCGTGAGCCCGTGGCCGAGGGCAAGCTGCCCCCCGATATCGTGTGCTCGGTGCGCCTCATTGCCGCAGGCTGCGGCCTTGGCGAGGTGGGCTTCTCTAAGGTGTTCCTCACCAAAAAATTCGGCCCCCGTGTGCGTCTCGGCCTTATTTTCACCGACTGCGAGCTGGAGCCCGATCCCATTCTTGACACGGGCGATATCTGCATCCATTGCGGCGCCTGCACGCGTGCCTGCCCCGGCAACGTCGTGCCCTCCGTTAAGGACGAGGGCGCGCGCCTGACGGTAGACTACGGTGAAAAGAAGATCTGGTACGGTGACGTACATATGGGTCGCTGCACGCTCTCTCACCACGGTCTTAATAACGAGTGCTCTCCCTTCCTCAAAAAGGACTTCCCCAACATGGCCTTTGACGTGCGCAACAGCCAAATGAGCGAGGAGGAGGCCTATATGCTCTCCTACACCCTGGCAAACGGCAAGTGGGGTCGCAAGCCCGGCAACACCATTCTGCCCTACAACAACTATATTCTCTCGCACACCCACTACATGGCCATTTGCGGCGCGCGCGGCTGTATCCGTGCCTGCATGAATGCGCTGGAAAAGGCCAACCGCATTGAGAACAAGTTTAAAAATCCCTTCTACCGCAAAAAGAGCTGGCTGCTCCCCAACCAGCCCGAAACCGTTTCGCGCGGTGTCAACCCCTTCCGCGAGGAGTTTATTGACGAAAAGTATCCCGGCGTGCGCGAAAACGAGTACGAAAGACCCGAAAAGGGCTTTCAGTAAACGCATAAAAAAAGGCCTCCCCTTTAAGGGTCGCGCCCGAAAGGGCAGTTTTGTAAGAATACGGCATATCTCGAAAGAGGTATGCCGTATTTTTGCATTTATGGGCACAAATGCTGTGCTTGTCAAGTCTGAATTAAAGACAACAAAGCAAATACACAAAGGCACTTATGGCAAGTGATTTCCATAAGTGCTTTTTGATATCTTCCGAGAGGCGCGCTCTCTCGTGTCATCCTGAGCGGAGGGCGAAGCCCGCAGTCGAACCCGTAGGGCGATGCGAAGCCTCGGGATCTGTGAGGGAAAATAACGCCGTGTACGCCCGAGATCCTGCACGGCTATT
>JAFTKK010000054.1 GCA_017453325.1 Clostridia bacterium | reverse complement strand
TGCCTACATCCACTTTTACAACAACGAGCGCATCCAATTAAAAACAAAACTGACACCGCTTGAAAAACGATGCCAGTTTGTTGCTTAATTACTACACCCCCGGGGCTTTTTGTGCTGTCCGCACAATTTGGGGCAGTTCACAAGCCGCCAAACGGGGTTATTTTTATGCCGCTTGCGCTGCACGCAAGAGCCGCTTCCGATAAAGGAGCATCACCGTACACGCCACAACTGCCACCGCCGTCACGATCGCAGCAGCCATCCAGAAGCTGCCGGCAAACCGTTCTACTCTGAGGTTTGCGAGATCAAATTCACCCGTTTCGGCATTTTGCAGGCGGGCAAACACCGTCACCGTATCAAAGGCAAAGGCAGCAAGCGCCACCAAGCCTGACAGCGCACGCAGCAAATTGGCAGCACGCGAGGGCGTGGCAACGGCCGGCATACGCCTAATCTCAGCGCGGCCGAAATCAAGCACACCGCCGAGATAATAAGCCACGGCACATAGCACGATCGCCTCGGGCAGCATATACGTGGCGTTGTAAATAAAGGAATAGGTGAGCGCCGCCTCGGTGGGGATCGAAAGCCCCGCCCACACGGTGGCACCCGAGATCACGTGGCAAGCATAGCGCAGCACCGAGGTAAGCAGCGCGCCGCCGAGCAGCTGCACCGATTGGTGCACGGGCAGACAGCGACAAAGACCGCCAAGGCCAATGACGGCAAAGGCGATGACGTAATCAAGCAAAATGATGGCTACGATCGATTGCCACGTGCTGAAATACGAGAGCGAGGAAAGCCCCAGCAGCTGCTGTATCGCGCCGTAGCAAACGCCGCAGCACAGCCCCCACAGGGTGCCGTGCCGATATGCGATCAGCAGGACGGGAAGCATGGAGGCCACGGTAATAGAGCCGCCATAGGGCAGGCGTGCCAGCGCCAGCTCGCCGAGCACGGTGGCGACGGCGAGCAGCAAGGCGCTCTCAACCAGTCGCACGGTTTTTTGTTTGTTGGTTTTCATAGAGAAATCCTCCCTTTAAAAAATTTACCGCACGGAAATCTCCGTGCGGTAAATTTCAGGGTACTATTCTCCCTGCCTATCTCCCTACGCCGGCATTATCCGTATCAGGTTAAAGGGTTCAAGCTTTGCTTGTCTCAGCCGCCTTTATGCTGGCAGCACCCCCGATTTCTATGCGGTTGTAAACACAGTATAATACAAAAATTGGAATTTGTCAATAGCGAATATTCGAGGCCACCGTGGTAATATCCACCGTTTTAAGCAGCTCCTCGTCCACGGTCACGCGGTCAAGATACGCCGCAGTCTTTTGCTGCAGCATATATTCGAGCGTAAGCCCCCGCAGCGTGCTGAACCAACGCGCGTTTGCCTCCTGTTGCCAAGCACCCGTATCCAGCTCCGCGCGCATCAGAATATAGTATCCGGAATCGGATGCCAATACACAAGTGCCGCCGATCTCAAGCCTTGCCAGCTCCGACGAAAAGGTGCCGAAGGCCGTATCTGCGCTATAGGTACCGAGCGCAAAATACATCCCGTTCGGGGCGTAGGTCGCATTGAAATCGCTGTTATCGGAAAACTCGCTTGCGTACACAAGGAACTTTGCCTCGTCATTCACGCATTCGGTCGCGATCGATTGGGCGCGCTCGTATCGTGCCTGCATCTCGGCCTCGGTGTAATTTTTGACGATCATGTTGCCTTTGCTGTCGTAGCTGTACTTAATGACACCGTTATCCTTGTCATAAGCCACCACCTCGGTATCACCATCGCGGTAAAGCGTTAAGGTATCTCCGTAGGCCTCGCCGTAGGTCGTTGCGTATTTCCCTTCACGCGCCACCGTCACGTATTTGGCACGTTCCTCCTCACTCAGCCCGTCAAGCGTGGCTTTCGATACGTATGCTACCTTTTTAAAGTCGTCATCGGTATATCGGACGGCCACACCGTTGGCGTCCTTTTCATGATCGTAATAATAGTTGGCAAGCTGCATCTGGTAGCCGCGATAGTAGGTCGCCTTATAGTATTCCTCGATAGCAGTATCGGCAATCAGGCTGCCGCCGGCACCGTAAAGGTGCTCCTTGAGCTGAGAAAGCTTTGCCTCAAGCAAAGCGGCATCACGCAGGACCGTGACGTTGGCACCGTAGGCCGACAAAATCGAGTTCAGCGTCGCCTTCGAGCCCTCGCCGTCCGTCTCAATCACCTCGTCGATCCAGGCATCGATTTCATCCACCGTCTCGTCGGGCAATTTGAGGCCGTATTCCTCGTAAAGGATCATGGCAGCTGCAATGTGCTTCAGCCCCTCCAAGACCTGCGCGGTGTAATACTCGGCCGTGGTCGTGTGAGAAAGATCGATATAGGTGTTCCAATAATCGTCACTCGTGACGCTGTTGCCCGCCTCGGCCAGCGACCCCTTCATGCGCGAAAGATAGAGCTGAAATACGTTGACGGAAATTTCCTCTCCCTGTGCCTCGATCAGCGTCTTTCCGTGCGAGGCGCAGCCCGTCATCAGCATAAGACAGGCAAGCAAGGCGGCAATGGCCGCAATCAGTTTTTTCTTCATCATACCGTTCCCTTTATCGTTCGATTATACATGCTGTAGAAGTTACTGTTTTATTATACAGTACAAATTACGTTTTGTCTACCCTTTTTTGCTCTGTCAGCTCCGCCAAACGCAAAAAGAGCTCCGAAAGCTCGCCAAGCGCCACCGCCGACTTACTCGGACGATACCGGATATAGGGCGTGGCGGAAACCATCATACGCAGCTTACCGGCGAAGGTAGCGGAAAGCTCCATCCATACGTCCACGTCAAGCGCATCACCGCAAATGGCAATATCCGCCCCATCCTGACGCACCTGCGTAATGCCGCAGCGTGCAGCAAGCGAGCGAATGAGCGCAACCTGCAGCAAATTGCTCGCGGCTCGCGGCAAATTACCGTAGCGGTCAAGCAGCTCGTCGGTCATATCCGCGACGTCAGCAGGACTCGCAATCAGCGAAATGCGCTTATAAAGCGCCATACGCTGCGAGGAGGAAAAGACATAATTTTCGGGCAGGCACGCATCATACGAAAGCGTAACCACACACTCAACCTGCGGGGTGGGGGCCTCGCCCTTTTCCTCAAGGACCGCTTCATTAAGAAGCTTCACGTAAAGCTCATAGCCCACGGCATCGAGATGTCCGTGCTGCTCGGCTCCCAGCAGATTGCCCGCGCCGCGCAATTCAAGATCGCGCGGGGCAATGCGGAAGCCCGCGCCAAACTCGGCGTATTCACGGATGGCCTCCAGGCGCTTGCGCTGAATATCGTCAAGCGCGCGCCCCTTGGGGTAGGTAAAGTATGCATAAGCACGGCGCGGGGAGCGACCGACGCGCCCGCGCAGCTGATGGAGCTGAGAAAGCCCCATACGGTGTGCGTTATCCACGATCAACGTATTGGCATTCGGCACGTCAATACCCGTCTCGATGATGGTGGTGCTCACCAAAATATCGATCTCGCCCGCGATCATATCGCCCCAGATGCGCTCGAGCGTGTCCTTGTCCATTTTGCCGTGTGCCACGGTAATGCGCGCCTCTGGAATATCGGCAGAGAGCTTTGCTGCCACCTCGTTGATGTGCTCTACCGTATTGTGCAGATAAAACACCTGTCCGCCGCGCCTGAGCTCTCGGCGAATGGCCTCCTCCACAATCAGCTCGTCATGCTCAAGCACATAGGATTGCACGGGCAAGCGGTCACCGGGTGCCTCGTCAAGAATAGAAATGTCGCGAATGCCGCTCATAGCCATGTTGAGTGTGCGCGGGATAGGGGTCGCCGTCAGCGTGAGCACATCCACATTCCCCGCCAGCTGCTTCAGCTTTTCCTTTTGCGCCACCCCGAAGCGCTGCTCCTCGTCCACGATCAGCAAACCGAGATCCTTAAACTTCACATCCTTTGAAATAAGGCGGTGCGTGCCCACGATAATATCCACGGTGCCGCGCGCCAGCTGCGCTAAGGTCTGCTCCTGCTGCTTCGGCGTGCGGAAGCGGGAAAGCATATCCACGGTAACCGCAAAGGCGCGCATACGCGAGCCGATGGTTTGATAATGCTGCAGCGCGAGGATGGTGGTGGGCACTAAGATCGCCACCTGCTTTCCTGCCAGCACGGCCTTATATGCCGCGCGCAGCGCCACCTCGGTCTTGCCGAAGCCCACGTCACCGCACAAGAGGCGATCCATGGGCGCCGCGCGCATCATATCCTCCTTGATCTCGTCGGCCGCCGCGATCTGTCCGTCGGTTTCCTCATATTGAAAGGCCAACTCAAATTCTCGCTGGTATTTATCGTCGGGGGGAAAGGCGTAACCTGCGCGGCGCTCTCGCTCGGCATACAGGCGGATCAGATCCTTGGCCATATCCTTCACGGCCGCCTTGGCACGCGCCTTGGCCTTTTTCCACTCACCGCCGCCGAAGCGCGAGAGCTTCACCATGCCGTCATCGGCGTGTGCACCGATATATTTGGATACCGCATCCAGGCGGTCACAAGGCAAAAAGAGCTTGTCGCTGCCCGCATACTGAATGCTGACGTAATCTCGCGTTACCCCGTCAATGGTAAGCGTTTCAAGTCCCACGTAGCGCCCGATACCGTGCGCCTCGTGCACGACGAGATCGCCCGGTGTGAGATCGGCATAGGAAAGGATCGCACCGCGCGCATCCCGCTTTTTCTTGGCGCGTCTCAGGCGCCCTGCGGGGGAAAGACCGCCGTGACGCAGATCGGCAGCGAGAGAAAGCACCGCAAAGCCCGAAACACCAAGCTCAAAGCCCGTGCCGCACTCCTTGGCCGTGATCAAAATTTCCCCTGCCTCGGGCAGCGCGTCCTCATCCGCCGCCTCCTTCACGGGAAACTGCGCCAGCTCCAGCTTCTGCCTGATCTGCTCCGCCGCCGTTTCGCTCTCAGCCAAAAGCAGCACCGCGCGACGGGCGTTGATATAGTCCTGCAGATCCTCGCAAAGCAGCTCAAAATGATCACCGTACGCCACCGTATGCTTGCTTTTAAAGGTGTAAAGACCGCCAAGCCGCTTGCCGACAAGTCCCTCCGCAATCGAATCAATGTGCACGGTCACAGCGCCGTCAAGAAAGCTCTCCAAAGCGGTGGCAGAGAGACCGTATTCGGCAAAACGCGGCGCAATGGTGCCGTTTTCAAGCAGATCCTTGATCATTTCCTCGTTGTGCCACGTGGCGGCACGCAGGCGGTCGTAAATGGCATTGGTGCCACGCATCAGCACCAAGGTGTGCGGTGCGAAATAGGAAAGTAAGGTCTCTTTTGCGTTATCGCACAGCGTGAGGTATTTATCGGCAAAACGCACCTCGCCGCCGCTTGCCAGCTCGGCAAGCTCGTGGTCGAGCTCCTCGCGTCCACGCTCGCTTTTGCATTTTTTCAGCTGCGCTTCTACTGCCGCGCGGATCTCCGCGCGGCTCTCATCGGTCAAAAGCACCTCGCGTGCGGGCGGAAGCTCGCAGCTCTCGATCATGGTGTGTATACGCTGCGTTTCGACGTCAAACACGCCCATGCGATCGATCTCATCACCGAAAAACTCAACACGTATCGGGGCGGATTGCACCAAAACGTTCCCGTCCGGCGTGATGGCGTGCAGATCGGGCGGAAAAATATCCACAATACCGCCGCGCATGGCAAACTGCCCCGCACCCTCCACCAGCTCCACGCGTGAGTAGCCCGCTGCCGTCAGCTTAGCGGCAAGGTGCGTGGGCTCCATCAGGCTCTCGGCATCCAGCGCCGTGGTCGCCTCCTGCAATTTTGCGCGCGATACGGTAAAGCCGAGCGCGGCATCGGGCGTTGTCAGCACCACGTCAAGATCGCCGTGTGGGAGCCGCCAAAGCACGGAAAGCCTCTCATGCTCGTACTCATGGGAGGCGGTAATGTTATAAAACGTGAGATCGCGTGCGGTGAAAAACGCGGCGCGCAGCCCCGCACGGCAGAAAAGATCACGTAAGCGCACGCATTCCTTTTCCTCCGGCAAGAGGAAAAGCACCGTGCCCTTTTGCTTGGCGAGAAAATCCGGCACCAGCGCCGTGACCAGCGCGTCGGCCGCACCGTCCGTCAGACCCGTGACCGCAAAGGGCAGCGAACGCCCGCGCGGCGCGCGAGCGAGATCACCGATCAGCTCGCCGTATTCCCTCTCACGCCGAATGGCAGCAGAGATCAGCATACGCCACCCGCCCCGTTGCAGGCCTGCATGGCAGCGGCAAGATCACCCTTGATCAGCAGCTCCACGCCCTTTAATACGGTGGGATACAGCATTGAGAGCTTTTCCTGTTCATCCTTGGAAAATCCCGACAGCACCCAGTCGGCAAGATCGTAATCGGGATGCGGCTTTTTGCCGACACCCACGCGCACACGCGGGAATTCACTCGAGCCGAGCTGCGCGATGATGCTCTTAATGCCGTTATGCCCGCCGTCGCTGCCCTTGCCGCGCACGCGCAGCCTGCCCACGTCAAGGTTCACGTCGTCATAGATCACAATGATATGATCGGGCTCTATGTGATAAAACGCCGCTGCCTCACGCACGGCCTCGCCAGACAAATTCATAAAGGTCTGCGGCTTTAAAAACAGAACGCGTGCACCCGCCACCGTGCCCTCGCCGACAAGTGCCTTAAAGCGAGCACGGTCAATGCCGAAGCCAAGGCGCGCAGCCATGCTGTCAAGCGCGAGAAAGCCCGCGTTATGGCGCGTGATCTCGTATTCTCTGCCGGGATTGCCAAGCCCCACCACCAGATAGGTCGGTGCCCCCGCGCCACTCACCGTATTTGCTTTTTCAATTTTCTTAAACAGATCAAAAATATTTGCCATACCTTCTCCTTTTCACGCCGCCCTTTTGGAAAGCACACAAACGCCGCCGCGAGATCACTCGCGCCGACGGGATTACATTGTTTTTATCTTGATTGCATACATTATACATCAAAAAAACAATACTGTCAAATCTTTTCCCGAAAATTCACAAAGATTGACAAAAATTTATCGTTCTTCAAAAAAAATTAACTTTATTCCGAAGTTTTTACACTGTGAGCTCTTGTGAATTTTACAATAATATGTTATAATAATTGCCGTTATGCGCAGGGTTCGCATAATTTTACTGTTCGCAAATAAAAAATAATAAAATATTTGGAGGTATTACACCATGGCAAAGAAGTATTGCTATCTCTTTACCGAAGGCAACGCAAACATGCGTGAGCTGCTCGGCGGCAAGGGCGCAAACCTCGCCGAAATGACCAACATCGGTCTCCCCGTTCCCCAGGGCTTCACCATTTCCACCGAGGCCTGCACCCAGTATTACGAAGACGGCCGTCAGATCAACGACGGTATTCAGGCAGAGATCAACGAGTACATCGTAAAGATGGAAGAGATCACCGGCAAGAAGTTCGGCGACCTTGACAACCCCCTGCTCGTTTCCGTTCGTTCCGGTGCCCGCGCATCCATGCCCGGCATGATGGACACCATCCTCAACCTTGGTCTTAACGAAGAGGTTGTAAACGTTATGGCAGAGAAGTCCCAGAACGCACGTTGGGCTTGGGACTGCTACCGTCGCTTTATTCAGATGTACTCCG
>JAFTKK010000008.1 GCA_017453325.1 Clostridia bacterium | reverse complement strand
TAGATGAAAAAGCAAAGAAAGGGAAATAGCAAGGCGCCACGCGCTCTTCCTGTTGCGGTGCCCAAAATTTATTGCTCGCCGTTCGCTCGCCAAATTTTGACCGCTGCCACTCCTTAGCCCTCGCTGTATCCGCCACCGGCGGCGCTCGGGCACATCCCCAAACTGAGCCACACCTCGATATTTAGTTGTATAGATGAAAAAAGCAAAGAAAGGGAAATAGCGAGGCGCTACGCGCTCTTCCTGTTGCGGTGCCCAAAATTTATTGCTCGCTGTCCGCTCGCCAAATTTTGACCGCTGCCACTCCTTAGCCCTCGCTGCATCCGCCACCGGCGGCGCTCGGGCACGTCCCCAAACTGAGCCACACCTCGATCATATGCATATTGCAAAAGCGCCAAGTTATTTAAAGCGCAACATATATTATAGCAGGTTTTTTGAAAATGTCAAGGGCTTTTTTGAAAAAGGCTATGCAAAGGCATGCGTAAGGGGTGCACGGGGATAGAAAAATCGCGAGAGGGGGCTTGGGATCTCGCCGAGCGGTGCGCGGCGACTTGACATGCGGCGCTTTGATATGATATACTTTTAACGTTATAATAGATAAATTGTGGGCTTATCACGGCAGCTACCAAGGGTATAAATACGGCAACGGGGCGATTTTTGCGGCTTTTTGCAGCAGGAATCCTGTTTTGATTGGATAAATCTGAGAAAACGGGCAACACTCATGTTGAAAGCAATGGACAGAGGAGTGGCTGCATGAAAGTTGTGATATTGGCAGGTGGGTTTGGCACGCGGATCAGCGAGGAGTCGCACCTGCGGCCAAAGCCGATGATTGAAATCGGTGGAATGCCTATTTTATGGCACATTATGAAGTATTATGCTTCGTTTGGGCACCATGATTTTGTGATCTGCGCGGGATATCGGCAGAGTGTGATCAAGGACTGGTTTTCCGACTATTATATCAACCATAGCGATGCGACCTTTGATTTTGTCACCAAGGAAAAGGTGACGGTGCACAGCACCTGCTCCGAGCCCTGGCGCGTGACGGTGGTGGATACGGGGCTTGAGACCATGACGGGAGGGCGCATCAAGCGCGTGCGCCGCTATATCGGAGACGAGCCCTTTTTCCTCACCTACGGCGACGGCGTGGCCGACGTGGACTTGGCTGCAGAGGCCGCATTTCACTTGGCGCACGGCAAGCTGGCGACCGTGATGGCGGTCAAGCCCGATTCGCGGTTTGGTGTACTGGATATCAGAGAGGACCGCGTTTGCGCCTTCCGCGAGAAGAGTGAGGTGGATGCGGGATGGATCAACGGTGGCTTTATGATCCTTTCCCCGCGTGTGATTGATTATATTGACGGTGATGCTACGGTATTTGAGCGTGCGCCCCTCGAACGCCTTTGTGCCGAGGGTGAGCTGATGGCCTTTCGCCATCACGGCTTTTGGCAATGCATGGATACCATGCGCGACAAGGAGCATTTGGAAAAGCTTTGGGCAGCCGACAAGGCACCCTGGCGGCGATGGGAGGGCTGAGCATGCAGACCTTTTATCGCGGAAAACGCGTGCTGGTGACGGGACACACCGGCTTTAAGGGTGCTTGGCTATGTCGCATTTTGCAAACACTCGGCGCCGAGGTCACGGGATATGCTCTGGAGCCGCCCACCTCTCCCTCTCTTTTCGAGCTGACGGGAATGGCGCGCGAGATGCACAGCGTGCTTGGCGACGTGCGCGATTATGAGCACCTTTATGCCACTTTTTGCAATGCCAGACCCGAGATCGTGTTTCACCTCGCCGCCCAGCCGTTGGTGCGCGAGGGATACCGCCTGCCGCGCGATACCTACGAGGCAAACGTGATGGGCACCGTCAATCTCCTCGAATGCGTGCGGCAATGCGCAAGCGTGCGTTCGGTGATCAACGTGACGACCGACAAGGTCTACCAAAACAGAGAATGGGTGTGGGGCTACCGCGAAAACGAGCCTCTTGACGGCTATGACCCGTATTCCAACAGTAAATCCTGCGCGGAGCTGGTGACGCACAGCTATCAAAACTCTTTTTTCCGTGAGCGTGGCGTGGCGGTCTCTACGGCGCGTGCGGGAAACGTGATTGGCGGCGGTGATTTTGCGCCCGACCGCATCGTGCCCGATTGCGTGCGTGCGGCGCTGGCGGGGCGACCCATTGCGGTGCGCAATCCGCATTCGGTCAGACCGTATCAGCACGTGCTGGAGCCGCTATTTGCTTATTTGCTGATGGCGATGCATCAGTACGAGAAGCCGTCTCTCTCGGGAAGCTACAACGTGGGCCCGGACGAGGCGGATTGCCTCACAACAGGCGAGATCGTCGCGCTCTTTGTGCGTTTATGGGGCGGGGGGCTGACATGGTTCGTGCGTGAAGCCGAGGGACCGCACGAGGCGGGGCTTCTGAAGCTCGATGCATCTTTGCTGCGTGCCACCTTTGGGTGGCGGCCGCGATGGAGCATGGAGGAGGCGATGCGGCAGGTGGTGGCATTTACGCGCGTGATGGCGTCCGGCGGTGACATTGCCGCCGAAACGGATAGAGAAATTGCCCTTTTTATGGGGGTGCTTCAAAAGGAGTTAGACAATGTATTTTCAGGGAAAATCTAAGGATGAGGCAAGACAAGAGATCTTGGCGCGTGTGCGTGAGTACTGCGATACCTACCACGCGGCGCCCGTGTGGCAAGAGGGGGAGCGTATTCCTTATGCGGCACGCGTATACGATGCCCATGAAATGACCAATTTAGTGGATAGCGCGCTGGATTTTTGGTTGACGGCGGGGGACTATACCGCCGCGTTTGAAAAAAAACTGGCGGCATATATCGGCGTGCCGCATTGCTGCATGGTAAACTCCGGCTCCTCAGCGAATTTGCTCGCCTTTATGACGCTGACCTCACCCTTGCTCGGCGAGCGCAGGATCAACCCGGGTGACGAGGTGATCACGGTGGCGGCAGGCTTTCCCACCACGGTGGCGCCCATCGTACAGTACGGGGCGGTACCCGTATTTGTGGACGTCACCATTCCGCAATACAATATCGACGTGACGCAGCTGGAGGCTGCGCTCTCGATGCGCACCAAGGCCGTGATGGTGGCGCACACGCTTGGCAACCCGTTTGACCTCAAAACGGTGCGCAATTTCTGCAATGAATACGACCTGTGGCTGATTGAGGATAACTGTGATGCGCTGGGGGCCGAGTACGATTTTGACGGCACGGTTTACAAAACGGGCGCCATTGGCGACATTGGCACAAGCAGCTTTTATCCGCCCCATCACATGACGACGGGCGAGGGTGGTGCGGTCTATACCAAGGACAGGATGCTTTGGCGCATCATGCGCTCTATGCGCGACTGGGGCAGGGATTGCATTTGCCCGCCCGGTGTGGACAACGCTTGCGGTCACCGCTTTGACCGCAAATACGGTGAGCTGCCCGTGGGATACGATCATAAATACGTATATTCTCACTTTGGATACAATCTCAAGGCCACCGATATGCAGGCGGCCGTGGGGGTGGCGCAGCTTGATAAGCTCCCCGACTTTGTGGCGCGCCGCCGACACAATTACGAACGGCTTTACCGTGCGCTTTTGCCCGTGAGCGATAAGCTGATCCTACCCGAGGTGTGCCCCTGTGCGGTGCATTCTCCGTTTGGATTTTTGCTGACCTGCCGCGAGGGGGTGTCGCGTGATGCCGTGGTCTCCTATCTTGAGGCACGGGGCGTGCAGACGCGGATGCTGTTTGCCGGAAATCTCATCAAGCATCCCTGCTTTGACGAAATGCGTCGCGGCGGGCACGGTTATCGCGTGGTGGGTGAGCTGAAAAACACCGATACCGTGATGGAAAAAACCTTTTGGGTGGGTGTGTATCCCGGCATGACAGACGACATGATCGACTATGTGGCACGAGCTGTGACCGAGGCGGTACAATGATTGCCGCGCTGCTGAAAAAATACAAGCGTCAGATCGGGGATTCTGCGTGGAGCATTTTGGGGCTTCTTTTCATGAATGCGGTGGCGCAGGTTGTGGTTTTTCCGCTATATGCACGCAAATTCGGAGAGATCGGCTACGGGGAGCTGCAGTATCTGATGGCATACGTGAATATTCTCACGGTGTCGGTGGGATGCGCGGCAAACTATGCCCGTATGACGGCATCCCGTGACGTGCGCGAAAAAAACGGCGGGGACTATACGCTGTTTTTGCTGCTTGTTTCGCTGCTTGGCCTGCCCTTTACTCTGTTGGTGCGCCGCTTTGGCGGCGTGACGATGGATACGCCGACCTATATTTGCTACTATCTGCTTTTTGTGGCGATGGCGTTTCGTTATTACGCGGACGTTGCCTACAAGATCTCCCTGTGTTATCGGCGTTATTTTTTCTATTATCTTGTGATCGGCGCGGGATACGTGCTCGGTGCTTTTCTTGTGTGGCAGACGGGTATCTGGCCGCTGGGGCTGCTGCTTGGTGAGGCGCTTGGTGTGCTGTATGCCTTTGCGACCGAGCGCATGCTATGGCATCGCGCGCTTTCTCCCTCCCCCCTGTGGCGAAAGACCTTTCGTGCCGTCCTGTTGCTGTTTGCGGCAGAGGGTGTGGCAAATCTGATCCTGAATGCGGACCGTATTTTACTCAAGCTGATGCTGGGTGCCTCGGCGGTGACGGTCTACTATCTTGCCACGCTGGTGGGCAAGACCATGTCGCTGGTGGCGGTGCCCTTCAACGGGGTGTTGATCGGATACCTCACACGCTATGAGGGGAGGCTCACGCGCCGCGCGATGCGCGCGGTGGCGTGGGGCAGCGCCGTGCTGGTGCTGCTCGGCATGCTGGCAGCCGTGCTCGGCGGGTATCTCGTGCTGCTGATCCTGTATCCCGCGGAGCTTGCTGCGGTACGCGGGTATTTGTGGTGGGGGAGCCTCGCGCAGGTGCTGTATTTTGTGACCGGTATGATCATGGTGGTGCTGATCCGCTTTGCCAAGAAGTCTTATCAGGTCTATATCAATGCGGTATTCGGCGTTTGCTTTTTGGGGCTTGGTATTCCCGCAACATATGCCCTTGGGCTGTGGGGCTTTGCCGTGGCCATGGTTGCGGCTGCCGCCATACGCTATGCTGTGGCGCTCTATCTGGGCTTTCGCCATGTGCGCCAAAAGGAACACGACCCCGACGGTCTTACGACGGTTTAACGGTGGGGTGAACATGAAATTTGACTGAAAGCAGCGGAAAATGCATCAGCGTTCTGGTGCCGACCTATAACGAGGAGGCCAACGTGGTGCCGCTTTGTGAGCGAGTGATGGCCGTGTTTGCCGAAAGCTTGCCACAGTATCGGTATGAGATCGTACTGATCGACAATGCCTCCACGGACGGCACGCGCGCCAAAATAGAGGCGC
This sequence comes from Clostridia bacterium, assembly GCA_017453325.1. Lineage (GTDB taxonomy): Bacteria > Bacillota > Clostridia > Oscillospirales > CAG-272 > Firm-07. The sequence continues at coordinate 7,616 of JAFTKK010000008.1, read as the reverse complement.
TTTGCGCCGCGCACGCTCACGTGCGCGCCATCTTCAACGCGCGAAATTTTGGACAATTTCGCTCACCGTTTTACGGGATCTGCCAAACAACGGGGGATTGCACGATACCGCTTTGTGCGGATTTTCAGGATCCCGTGGAGCTGATTCCGAGCTTAGTGGCAGAGTGGGAGCATGGCTATCGCGTGGTTTGCGCGGTGAAAACGGCAAGTCGCGAAAATCCCGTGATGCGCTTTTGTCGCACCTGCTACTATCGGCTGCTGCGGCGCGCCTCCGACGTGGCGCTGATCGAGCATTTTACCGGCTTTGGTCTATATGACCGCCGCTTTGTTGACGTGATGCGCGCGCTCGACGATCCCACACCCTTTTTGCGCGGTGTGGTGGCTGAGCTCGGCTTTCGGATGACGACGGTGCCCTACACGCAGGCAAAGCGCCGTGCGGGGCGCACGCATAACAGTCTGCTCTCACTTTACGATGCCGCGTGGCAGAGCTTTACGGCGTACACCAAAACGCCGATCCGTGCGGTTTCGGCCGTGGGATGGCTTTTGCTGCTATCTGCGGTGCTGAGTGCGGTGCTGCTGACCGTGCGCACGGGTGCGGCGTCTCACACGTCCTTTTTGTGGCAGCTGCCCTTGGCGCTTTTTCTCTCAGCCGTGCACCTCATTGCGCTGGGTGTGGTGGGAGAATACCTGCTGCTGCTGCGCGACAAGGTGACGCAGCGGCCGCTTGTGGTGGAGGAGCGACGCCTGAATTTTGACAAAACAAATGACGCACGCGATGCGTGAGGCGATCTCCCTTTTCTTTGCGCCGCCCGAGCGCTGCGATGCGGCAGGGCTGTTTGGCACCGCACATTTGCTTTTGCTGCTTTTGACGGTGGCGGCGGTGGCAGTTGCCCTTGCGTTGTCGCGCGGTATGTGCGTGGCGCGCGTGCGCCGCCTTTTACGGTACGCTTGCGTTTTTTTCTTGGTGGCAGAAGTCGTCAAGCTTGCGGTGGTGTGGGGTGTGTTTCGTCTGAAGAGCCCCAATGAGCTGCCCCTCTACTTTTGCAGCCTGGTGCTGTACGCGACGCCGCTGGCCGCGTTTGCGCGCGGTGCGTGGCAACGTGCGGGGGATGCCTTTCTCGCGTTCGGTGGCCTTGTGGGAGGTGGTGTGTATCTTCTGTTTCCCACGACCTCGCTGCTGCGTTACCCCGCGTGGCATTTTATTTCTTTTTACGGTTTTTTGTGGCACGGCGTGATGCTGTATTTGGCGCTGCTGCTTCTGTGGCGCGGCGCATATATCCCCGACCCGCACGACCTGCGGTATTTTGCCGCGCCGGTGAGTGTCGGGTGTGCCGTTGCCCTTGTTTTCAATACCGTTTATAACTGTTTTGCTTCTGACCCCGTGGCAAATCTCATGTTTCTCAGCAAGGATTTCCCGGGCACACCTCTTTCTTTGATATACCGTCTGTGTGGGCCGTTTTTCACACCCGTGATGTGGTTTGCGCAGGCGACAGGACCCTTTTTGCTTGGCTTTGGGGGCGTGCTTTTGTTGCGACGATCAAGGTAACGACCGAAGGACAAATGACCGTATGAAAGGGCTGCGGCAAAGAGGTATATGAGTCGTTTTTTTGGCACGATAGAGCATTTTTTTGAAAAATTACTGCTGCCGCGCTGGATGGCACCCGAATGGATGAGCACGGCAGAGCAGGTGGGCTTTTATATCACGACATGGCTGGGTGTGATCTTCATGCTTTGCTATACGTATCAGTTTTTTTACGTGTTTGTGGCCTTTGTGCGGCGCCCGCGCCGTTATCCGGATGCGCCGCAAAACAAGCGCTTTGCCGTGGTGATCGCGGCGCGAAACGAGGAGCGCGTGTTGCCGAGCTTGCTCGAAAGCCTAAGAGACCAAACCTATCCGCAAGCCCTCATCGACGTGTACGTGGTGGCGGATAATTGCACCGATCAAACGGCCGCGGTGGCACGCCGCGGGGGTGCAAAGGTCTTTGAACGGTATGCAAAAAGTCGCGTTGGCAAGGGCTATGCGCTGGAATTTTTGTTTGATCGGATCGGCGCGCTGCGCGGGTGGCGCTATTATGATGCCTATCTCGTGTTTGACGCGGACAACGTGCTGCGCCCGAATTATATTGCCGAGATGAACAAGGCCTTTGCGGCGGGATATCGCGTGCTGACCTCTTACCGCAACTCGAAAAATTACGGAAAAAGCTGGATCAGCGCGGGATATGCGCTTTGGTTTATGCGCGAGTCGCGGCATTTACAAAATCCGCGTGCGCTGCTTGGCGGCAGCGCGATGATCTCCGGTACTGGTTTTTTGGTGGACAGCCGTCTGATCGAGCAAAACGGTGGCTGGAAGCATTTTTTGCTGACCGAGGATATTGAATTTTCGGCGGATTGCATCATCAAGGGCGAGCGCGTGGGATATTGCCATGCGGCGGAGCTTTTTGACGAGCAGCCCGAGACCTTTGAGGCTTCCTGGCGGCAACGCAAGCGCTGGGCGCGGGGGATGTTTCAGGTGATACGCCATTACGGGTGGCGGCTGCTGCGCGGGGCGCTCTGCTTGCGTTGGTCCTGCTTTGATATGGCCATGAATATTCTGCCTGCTTTTTTGCTTTCGACCCTGCAATTGCTTTCCATTACGGCACTTTTTGTGATCAATCTGCTCGTAACGGGCGTTTTTTCCAAGGTGCTGTTTCACTTCTTGCTTGATTTTTTGGTGTTCGGTTACGGCATTTTTTGGCTCCTTGGAGCCCTTGCCATGCTGAGCGAATGGCGGCATATTCATTGCAGAAAACGGCGTGCGGTGCTGCTGCTTTTCGCATTTCCCGTTTTTATGCTCTCCTATATTCCCATTTCCGTGGCGGCGCTTTGTGCGCGGCGCGTCGAGTGGCAGGCGATCGAGCACAAGCGCGCGATGACGGCAGCAGAGATCGAAATGGGTGGCATACGTGCCGAAAAACGGGATCAATAAGTTATTTTTACCTTGTGAGAGGAGTGTGGACATGAAATTCTTTTTTGCATCGGACATTCACGGAGACCTGAGTGCTGCCAAGGCCATGCAAGCGGCTTTTGTGCGCGAGGGGGCAGGGCGGCTCTTTTTGCTCGGAGACCTCCTTTACCACGGGCCGCGCAACAACATTCCCGCGGGCTATGACCCGAAGGGTGTGATCGCGCTGCTGAGTGAGATGAAGGACAAGATCTCGGCCGTGCGCGGCAATTGCGACGCCGAGGTTGACCAGATGGTGCTGCCCTTTCCCATCATGGCGGATTACGCCGTGTTGCCGTTGGGTGAGCACGTGGCGTATCTCACGCACGGTCACCTCTTTGACGGCGGCGTGCCTGCGGAGATCCTGGAGGGGGATATTCTCATTGAGGGACACACGCACATAGCGGGTGTGACGAAAACCGCCACGGGTGTGACCTGCCTCAATCCCGGCTCGGTCTCGATGCCCAAGGGCGAGCCCCCCGCCTGCTACATGATTTTTGAGAGTGAGACGCAGCTGTTTTCGATCCGCCACCTTGACAGCGGACATGAATTTTGCCGTTATGAAATGAAATAAAGAAAAAACAAGCACCGTCCCGCGCCATTCGGCGTGGGACGGTGCTTGTTTTTTGCAAATTTTACTGTGCCATGTCACCAAAGTTTTGCTCGTAGCTTTCAATAGCCTCGGCAATGATCTGCTCGGCTTTTTCGCGGTCAAAGAGGGTCTTGACGGCAGTTTGCTTGTTTTCAAGCTGCTTGTAGACCGTGAAAAAGTGCATGATTTCATCAAAAATATGTGCGGGCATCTCGTCGATCGAGTGGATGCTGTTATAGGTGGGATCGGAGAAGGGAATGGCGATGATCTTATCGTCGGTATGTCCGTCGTCAAGCATGCGCATGACGCCGATCGGATAAACCTGCACGAGGGTGAGGGGCTGGATGGGGCGCGCGCAGAGGACAAGCACGTCAAGGGGGTCACCGTCGTCGGCATAGGTGCGGGGGATAAAGCCGTAGTTGGCGGGGTAGTGCGTGGCGGTGTAGAGCACGCGGTCAAGGCGCAAGAGGCCGGTGTGCTTATCCAGCTCATATTTACACTGGCTGTCTTTGGAGATCTCAATCACGGCGTTAAAGTCGGTAGGGGTGATCGCTTCGGGGTTCATGTCGTGCCAAATGTTCATAGCAAGTCTCCTTTTATTTGATAAATTCAAATTCGAAATCGTAGATGTTTACGGTGTGTCCGTCAACGCAGCCCTTTTCCTCAAGGAGCTTGATAACACCGTTTTTCAGCAACGCGCGCTGGAAATAGGCCAGGGAATCGTAGCTGTCAAAATTGGTTCTGCCCATGAGGTCGATGAGCCATTTGCCCTCCACGAAGAAGGTGTTGTTCTCGCGGCGCACGGTGGTCTGCATGGGATCCTCGGCGGCAAGATCCTCTTCGGTGATCTCGCTTTCAAATACCGTTAAGGGGGGTAAATCGCGCAGACGCGCGGCCACGGTATCCACCAGCAGGTCAAGATTTTTGCCTGTTGCTGCCGAAACGTAGAGCAGCTCCCAGCCGTTTTCACGGACGAAAGCCTCGAATGCGGGGATGTCGGTCAGATCTTCGTCAAGGCAGTCGGCCTTGTTGGCCACCACGATCTGGGGGCGGGAGGCGAGGTGTTCGCTGTAGCGCCCAAGCTCGTGATTGATGGCCTTGATATCCTCGATGGGGTCGCGTCCCTCGGTGCGCGCGATATCCACCACGTGTAAGAGCAGCCGACAGCGCTCGACGTGGCGCAAAAATGCGTGGCCGAGACCTGCGCCGTCTGCGGCGCCCTCAATGAGGCCGGGGATATCTGCCGCGACAAAGCCGCTTTCTCCGCCCGTTTTTACCACGCCGAGATTGGGGGAAAGGGTGGTGAAGTGGTAGGCGGCGATCTTCGGGCGCGCGGAGCTGATGCGCGAGAGGATGGAGGATTTGCCCACACTCGGCATGCCGATCAGGCCAACGTCCGCGAGCATTTTGAGCTCGAGGATCAGCTCCTTTTCCTCGCCCTTGGTGCCGTTTTTGGCAAACATGGGCACTTGCCTTGTGGCGGTGGCAAAATGCTGATTGCCCCAGCCGCCGCGACCGCCCTTGCAGCAAATGAAAGGCTCGTCGTCGGACATATCCTTGATGATCTTGCCCGTGGCGGCATCGCGGATGAGCGTGCCCTGCGGCACGAGAATGGTGATATCGGGGGCGGTGGCGCCGTGGAATTTTTCACCCGTGCCGTTGCCGCCGTTTTTGGCAACGAATTTGCGGTGGTCGCGGAAGTAGAGCAGGGTGGTGGCACCCTTGTCGACTTGAAATACGATGTTGCCGCCGTGGCCGCCGTCGCCGCCCGAGGGGCCGCCCTTGGCCACGTATTTTTCGCGGTGGAAGGCAACGGCACCGTTGCCGCCGTCGCCTGCTTTTACATAAATTTTGGTTTTGTCGATAATTCGTTCGGCGTCACGCATTGGGCACCTCCTCGCCCTTTTGGCGAATGATCAGCTTGATCGGCGTGCCGCGGAAGCCGAAGGTCTCGCGCAGGCAGTTTTCGATAAAGCGCTGGTAGGAGAAGTGGAAGAGCTCGGCATTGTTGCAGAAAATGACGAATGTGGGCGGAGCCACGCGGATCTGCGTCATATAGTAGATCTTGAGGTGGCGACCCTTGTCGGAGGGGGGCTGCACACGCGTGGTGGCGTCGTTTAACACGTCGTTGAGCATGCCCGTGGCAATGCGGAGGTTGGATTGGTTATACACGTAGAGAATGTGCTCGAAAATGTTGGGGATGCGCTGTCCCGTTTTGGCGGAAACGAAGATCACGGGCGCGTACTGCATATAGCCGAGCGCTTCATAGACCTGCTTGGTGTAGTTGTTGGTGGTGTTGTTATCCTTTTCAATGGTATCCCATTTGTTGACAAGGATGATGCAGGCCTTGCCCGCCTCGTGTGCGATGCCTGCGATGCGCTCGTCCTGCTCGGTCACGCCCTCGTTTGCATCAACCATAATAAGGCATACGTCAGCGCGTTCTACGGCCATGTGCGCACGCAGCACGCTGTATTTTTCGATGCTGTCGTTGATCTTCGATTGGCGACGGATGCCGGCGGTGTCGATGAAGGTGAATTTACCGTACTCGTTTTCCACCGTGGTATCCACGGCGTCACGCGTGGTGCCCGCCATGCTCGATACGATCATGCGCTCGCTGCCGACAAAGCGGTTGATGATAGAGGATTTGCCTGCGTTCGGTTTGCCGATCACGGCAACCTTGATGCTGTCGTCCTCCTCTTCCTCCTCGGTTTTTTCGGGTAGGGCGTTCAGCACGGCATCCAGCACGTCGCCCGTGCCGCTGCCGTGGATGGAGGAGACGGGGACGGGCTCTGCGTCAAAGCCGAGCTCGTAAAATTCGTAAAATTCATAGGGCAGGGCGCCGATGCGGTCGCACTTGTTGATGGCGGGAATGACGGGCTTGCCGCTTTTTTTGAGAAGCACGGCAATGTCGCGGTCAGCGGCGGTCACGCCCGTGCGCACGTCGCAAAGAAGCACAATGACATCGGCGCTCTCAATGGCCAGCTCGGCCTGAAATTTCATTTTGGCGAGGATCATATCGTCGGTTTTGGGCTCGATGCCACCCGTGTCAATGAGGGTCAGCTTTCTGCCGCACCATTCGGTCTCACCGTAGATGCGGTCGCGCGTGACACCGGGGGTGTCCTCAACGATAGAACGGCGTTCGCCGATCAGTTTATTGAAAAAGGTGCTTTTGCCGACGTTGGGGCGGCCAACGATGGCAACAATCGGTTTTGCCATTTTTTGATCCTCCTTGAAAATTGGGGTTTTAAGTGATAAGTGTCAAACGGAATTTGTTTTTAAAGCGGCAGGGCATTTGGTGCCAGTTTTGGGAAGTGGTTCCCCTCGCCGAACAGACAATCCTCTTGCCAGTTCTGCGGATTTTGTGCCATATAGTTGGCGATTTCTTTCAGTTCACGCCCATTGCGGATTGCGTGGTCATGAAAAGAGCGTTGGAATAAAGTCCCTATATGATTTTGCTGATTGCAAAGGCGAGAAGTCAGCGATTTAAATGCACAGATGATATCGGAAACCGTAGGGAAGGGGCTTGCTCCTCCCGTATTTTGCAATGCAAGGATCAGGTGAATATGGTTTGGCATAATCACGTATTCCGTGACGGTAGCAGACGGAAAGCGTTGATGAATAGATAATATTTGTTGTTGCGCAATCTCGCCATAGGGAGTTAACGGTACTTCGGGAGGAGCAAGCCCCTCCCCTACGATAGCCGAGAGCACGTGCTTTCGATTTTTCGTGCATATTGTGAGAAAATAATATCCGTCTGCACGGTAATCGATTTCGCTCCATCTTGTGGGCTTGCGCTTGGGCAAGGTCGTTTTATGCATTGTGGGCCTTTCCTTTTTTTGCGTTTCGGGCGGAGCAAGCCCCGCCCCTACGGTGGGGGAGGTGCGAACAGGGTGCGGGGGAAAAACGCCCAATTTAATGTAGGGGAGGGCGAGGGCCTTGTGTCCGCCCGTTTTGACGGTTTTAGGTATTATTTTCGGGCGGAGCAAGCCCCGCCCCTACGGTGGGGGAGGTGCGAACAGGGTGCGGGGGAAAAACGCCCAATTTA
>JAFTKK010000053.1 GCA_017453325.1 Clostridia bacterium | reverse complement strand
CCTACATCCACTTTTACAACAACGAGCGCATCCAATTAAAAACAAAACTGACACCGCTTGAAAAACGATGCCAGTTTGTTGCTTAATTACTACACCCCCGGGGCTTTTTGTGCTGTCCGCACAATTTGGGGCAGTTCAATTGCGCGGCAGGGGCTTTTGCATTTGTTTATTTTTTAAGCTGCTCCTTGATATATGCAATCTGTGCCCTCACGGAAGCCACCGAGGGGCCGCCCTCGGAAATGCGCTTTGCAACGCACGCGGAAAGGTCGATCGCATCATAAAGATCACCCGTAAACAAGCTGCTATATCCACGGTAGGTCTCAAGCGGCAGGGTCTCCAAAACCGCACCCGTTCTGATACATTCCGCCACAATGCTGCCCGATACGCGGTACGCATCGCGGAAAGGCATACCCTTTTTTACCAGGTAATCGGCCAAGTCCGTGGCATTGATAAAGCCCTCCTCGGCCGCTTTTCTCATGCGGTCGTTGCGCACCGTCATGGTGTCGATCATGGGCGTCATCACATCAAGGCACATCTGCACGGTCTCGGCAGCGTCAAACACGCTCTCCTTGTCCTCCTGCATATCCTTGTTGTATGCAAGCGGCAGGCCCTTCATGGTCGTGAGAAGTGCCATAAGATCGCCGTAAACGCGTCCCGTCTTACCTCTGATCAGCTCCGCCATATCGGGGTTTTTCTTTTGGGGCATAATCGAGGAGCCCGTGGTGTAAGCATCGGACAGCTCAATGAAGCGGAACTCCCAGCTCGACCACAGAATGAGCTCCTCGGAAAAACGGGAAAGGTGCATCATCAAGATCGAGCAGGCGCTCATAAAATCAAGGCAAAAATCGCGGTCGGACACGCCGTCTATGCTGTTACGGCAAATATCGGCAAAGCCAAGCTGCTCTGCCTCAAAACGGCGGTCGATCTCATAAGTCGTGCCCGCCAGCGCGCAGGAGCCGATGGGAGAGACGTTCATACGTTCGGCCGCATCGCGGAAACGCGAGATGTCGCGCAGCAGCATCATGGCGTAAGCCAGTAAATGGTGCGAGAAAACAATGGGCTGCGCACGCTGCATATGCGTGTAGCCGGGCAAAATACACTTGTCGTATTTTCCTGCCTTTTTGGTCAGCACCTCCACCAGCGCCACGATTTTTTTCACAATGGCATCAACCTCATCGCGCAAATACATACGCAGATCAAGCGCCACCTGGTCGTTGCGGCTTCTTGCCGTATGCAGCTTTTTGCCGACGGCGCCGAGACGCGTGGTCAGCTCCTGCTCCACAAACATATGGATATCTTCGCAGCTCTCGTCAAAATCCAGCGTGCCGTTTTCAAGATCAGTAAGGATCCCCGCCAAGCCGTTAATGAGAGAATTGGCCTCGCTCTCTTCAATAATGCCCTGCTTCGCCAGCATTGCGGCATGCGCCATGCTGCCCTTGATATCCTGCTTATACATCTTGCGGTCGAAATGCAGGGACGAGTTAAAATCGTCTGCCAGCTTTTCGGTCTTACCTGCGGTTCTGCCCGCCCACATCTTTGCCATTTTGCAAACTCCTTATTGCTATGTTTATTGTCTAAAAGGCGCTACGGGGGTCACCCTCCTTGGCGGAGAGTGGCCCCTGCTTTTATTTCTTATTTCTTGTTTCTGGCGTTGGCCATAGCCTGCACCTTTACGGGCAAGCCAAAGAGATTGATAAAGCCGTCAGCGTCCTTCTGATTGTAGTCGCTCTCGCCAAAGGTTGCGATCTCCTCGCTGTAAAGCGTATAGTCGCTCCATACACCTGCATTGATGATGTTGCCCTTGTAAAGCTTCAGCTTCACCTTACCCGTCACGTTCTCCTGCGTCTTGGTCACAAACGCGGAAAGTGCCTCGCGCAAGGGAGTGAACCATTGACCGTTGTAAACCAGCTCGGCAAAGGTCACGGAAAGCTTCTGCTTCTCGTGCATGGTCATCTTGTCAAGGCAAACGGTCTCAAGCACCTCGTGCGCCTTGTAAAGAATGGTTCCGCCGGGGGTCTCGTATACGCCGCGACACTTCATGCCGACAAGACGGTTCTCCACGATATCGAGAATACCGATACCGTTTTTGCCGCCCAACTCATTGAGAGTGAGCACCACTTCCTTGGGGGACATCTTCTTGCCGTCAACCGCCACGGGCACACCCTGCTCAAAGTCGATCTCCACGTAGGTAGGCGTGTCGGGTGCGTCAATGGGAGAAACGCCCATCTCAAGGAAGCCCTTCTTCTCGTACTGAGGCTCGTTGCCGGTATCCTCCAGGTCAAGGCCCTCGTGAGAAAGGTGCCAGAGGTTCTTATCCTTGGAATAGTTGGTTTCGCGGTTGATCTTCAGGGGCACGTTGTGCGCCTCTGCATAGTCGATCTCCTCCTCGCGAGACTTGATATCCCACAAACGCCAGGGAGCAATGATCTCCATATCGGGAATGAAATGCTTGAACGCCAGCTCAAAGCGCACCTGGTCGTTACCCTTACCGGTGCAGCCGTGGCAAACGGCATCCGCGCCCTCCTTGATGGCAATCTCAGCCAGCGCCTTGGCAATGCAAGGACGGGCATGGCTGGTGCCGAGCAGGTACTCCTCATATTTTGCGCCTGCCTGCACGCAGGGAATGATGTAATCCTCAACGTACTCGTCGGTCAGATCAAGCACGTAAAGCTTGGAAGCGCCGGTCTTAATGGCCTTTTCCTCAAGACCCTCAAGCTCGTCAGCCTGGCCAACGTTTGCCGAAACGGCAATGACCTCACAGTTATTATAGTTTTCCTTGAGCCACGGAATGATAATAGAGGTGTCAAGACCACCCGAATACGCAAGTACAACCTTTTTGATTTCTTTCTTTTCCATTTTAAACTCCTATGTAAACGCCGCAGCGGTTTTGAATATGGCATTATCATAGCACTTCTTTTGCGGTTTGTCAAGCGTTTTTGTGAATATTTTTTCATCTTTTTCAAAAATTTTTTTCATCCACACACAAAGGGCTCGGCAAAGCGCCCCAAATGCCCGCATACGCAGGCGCGCATTAAGATATACCAAAAGGAAAACTTATTATAAATATTTATGGATAGATTACCGTAGGCTATCATTTTCTCCTTTTTCTGCCCTGCTGATATGTGTTGCGGCGCATTTGCACACCGCTTTATTCATTCGAGTGAATATTTTTTCGCAAAAAAGGCGACATCCACACCAAAGGCGTGAACGTCGCCCTCCATACCGCACATCGGGTTGCCGTGCGCTTACGCTTCCTCGATTGCGTCTTCCGTGCGAAAGACCAGAGAGATGCACCACACGCCCGCCAGCGCCACTACGGTATAGATGATTCTTGCAAGCAAGCTGCCCGCGCCGCCACAGATCCAAGCCACCGTGTCAAACGCAAACAGGCCGACACCGCCCCAGTTCAGCGCACCCACGATCACAAGAATCAGTGCAATACGATCAATGACAGTCATCATTTTAACCTCTTTTCTAAGAGTAAACTGCAGTTACTCTCACTATAGCCGAAGAGAGCCGAACACACAAGCCTCTTAGTGAGACTGTCGTGTTCAGTTTCCTTCGGCTATAGTGTTTGCCGTATTTTTTTCTTCAAACGCGGCAAAAATTGCCGATTTGTTTACATTGCGCGTTTTTTATGTTATACTATAGTCAAAGAGAGCCGAAAAGCCCAACAAGGAAAACGGAGGTGGTACGCGTGGTACAAATCAGTCATCATATCCCCGCATATGTGCAGCACGTGCTGGACACGCTGCGCACGCACGGCAAGCGCGGCTATCTTGTGGGCGGCAGCCTGCGTGATCTTTTGCGCGGTGAAATGCCACACGACTTTGATCTGACCGCCAACGCCACCCCCGACGAAATGCTCGTCATTTTCAAGGACTGGCGCGTGATCCCGACAGGGCTTGCCCACGGCACCGTCACCGTGATCTCCGAGGGGCGCCCCATCGAGATCACCACCCACCGCACCGATGGCACCTATACCGACAGCCGCCACCCCGATAGGGTCACCTTTACCGCGGATCTGTCCGAGGATCTGGCGCGTCGCGATTTCACGGTCAACGCCATGGCTTGGAGTGAGGAAACGGGTCTTGTTGATCTCTTTGACGGACAAGGCGACCTCGCCCGTGGCATTCTGCGTGCCGTCGGCGACCCCGAAACGCGCTTTTCCGAGGATGCGCTGCGCATCCTGCGATGCTTCCGCTTTGCCGCCCAGCTTGATTTTGATATTGAAGAAAACACGGCGGCAGCTGCCGCCGTGTGCGCCAAACGCCTTGAGGACATTGCTGCGGAGCGCATCACCGCCGAGCTGCTCAAAACCCTGACCTCAAAAGCGGCCGCCAAGGGTATTTCCGCCCTGCTGGCGGCGGGCTGCGCCCCCTTTGTGTTTTTTGATACGACGCCCGACCCGTCCATCATCAAAAAGCTGCGCGACCTGCCGAATGATGCCGCGGTACGTACTGCCGCGCTGCTGCACACGCACAAAGAAGCACCCGTGCGCGCGCTTTTGCGCCGTCTGCACACCTCAAACGCCTTTGCCGGCAGCGTGCTCGCTCACCTCGCCATGCTTGACGAGCAGATACCCGCCACGCCCTACGAGGCAAGGCGCTTCGTTTGCCGCCACCACCCTCACGCGCAAAGCGGCCTTGCGCTGATCGCCGCCATTCAAGCCAAAGATACCGCCAATGCCGCAGCACTCTGCCAAAAGGTCTTTCGTGACGGTACGGCAGTCGAGATCCGTCGCCTCGCCGTGAACGGCAAGGAGCTGCAGGATACGGTTGGCGTGCGCCCCGAGAAAACCGCCACGCTCCTCGCGCTTTTGCAGGATCTGGTCTGGCAGGAGCCCACGGCCAACAAAAAGGATGTGCTGCTCGCGCACGCACGCAACGTTTGCGAAAAGGAGAAGCTGCTATGAGCCACGTTTCCTTTGAAGAATTGACCTATCTCTCAGCCGACGGTAAAACCACCGTCCACGCATATATCTGGGCGCCGCAAAGCATCCCGCCCCGCGCCGTTGTGCAGCTCTCACATGGCATGTGCGAATACGTGGAGCGCTATGATGAATGGGCGCGCCGCTTCGCTGCCGAGGGCATCGTTTTTTGCGGCAATGACCATCTCGGGCACGGGCGCACCGCCGCCGTGCCGCAGGATCTCGGTTACACCGCGCCGCGCGGCGGTGCTGACTATTTGGTAGAGGATCTGCACCGCATGACCGAGCTGATGCGCCAAAGATACCCCGATCTGCCCCTGTTTTTGTACGGGCACAGCATGGGCTCGTTTGCGGCAAGGCTTTACCTCACGCGCTACGGTGAGGAGCTTGCAGGTGCCCTCATCAGCGGCACGGCAGGCACAGAGCAGCCCACGGGGCTCGCGCTGAAGCTCACGCACGCCATTGCGGCAGCCAAGGGCAACCGTCACCGCAGTAAGCTGATCACCTCGCTCGCCTTCGGCGCATACAACAAGCGCTTTTCCGAGGAAAACGACCCCAATGCGTGGCTCACGCGCGACAAAGAAGTGCGCCAACGGTATCAAAATGACCCCTTTTGCTGCTATGTTTTCACAACCGCCGGTTACGACACGCTTTTCACGCTGCTCAGCACCGTCTCGCGCCGCGCGTGGTTTGCGGGGGTCCCCAAGCAGCTGCCGATCCTGCTCTTTGCGGGTGACAACGACCCCGTAGGCAACTACGGCAAGGGCGTCACCAAGGTCTATGAGCAACTAAAGGCCGCGGGCTGCAACGTCACCCTCAAGCTTTTTGAGGGCGGCAGACATGAAATGCACCACGAAGAAGAAAAAGACAAGGTGTTCGCAGAGCTGATCGGGTTTCTTGCGAACATCTGAGGAGAAACTGTTATGAGCTTTGACAAAATCAAAGAAACAAAGGGACGCGTGCTCGGCATCGACTTTGGCGAGGCACGCACGGGATTGGCCGTATCCGACGCCTCGCGTCTGCTCGCTTCGGGCATCGGTAACATCAAGGGTGGCGGGCTCGAGCGCTCAGTCGAAGCGATCGCCGAGGTCGTGGCGACAGAAAAAATATCCGCCATCGTGCTGGGGCTTCCCGTGAACATGAACGGCACCGAGGGGCCACGCGCCGCGCGTATCCGCCAATTTGCCGCCATGCTGGAGGAGCGCTTACCCGACGTGCCTCTTGCGCTGATGGATGAACGCATGACCACCATGGCCGCCTCGCGCTTTCTCAACGAAACCAATACCCGCGGGCAAAAGCGCAAGGGTGTGATCGATACCCTCTCGGCCGAGATCATTCTGCAAAACGCCCTGGATAAGCTGAAAAGATGATGACCGAAACGCGCACCGTTACGACAAACGGCACCGCCTATTCCTATCTCTTTACGCGCAAACGGGTCAAAAATTTCAATCTGCGCGTCAAAGAGGATGGCACCGTCCTCGTCTCCGCGCCCGTATCGGCTTCCCTTGCGCGCGTGGATGCATTTGTCCTTGCCAACGCCGCCTTTATCGACCGCGCAAGGAAAAAGCTGCGGGAGCGCCAAGCGGCAGCCCCTGCCCCCCTTACCCTCGTCACGGGTGATGTGCTGCCCATTTGGGGCGTTTTGCACACCGTTGTCCTGTTAACGGGTAAAAAGCGCGAGGCAAAAAGAGAAAACGGTCAGCTGCTCCTGACCGTAAAGGACCCGGCAAGCATGGCTGAGCGCCACCGCTGCTTTACCGACTTTCTTGACCGCGAGGCAAAAGAAACGCTCACCGCACGCACCGCGGCGCTCACGCCCCTGTTTGCACCCAAGCCATCATCTCCCCCTCTGCTGACCTTTCGCACCATGAAAAGCAAATGGGGCGTATGCCGTCCGCGCGAGCATCGCGTCACGCTCAACCGCAATCTGGTGTATTTGCCCCCCGCCCTTGCCGATTACGTGATCTGCCACGAGCTGGCACATTTTCATCATGCCGATCACAGCGCAGCATTTTGGCAAAAACTTGCCGCTGTCCTGCCCGAATATAGGTAACTTCGCCGCGCGTTGAATGCCTATCCTCTGACCGTGCTATCACAGACCGAATAAAACAACACCCCCTTACGGTGCGCAAAAATCGCACACCGTAGGGGGTGTTATTCGTTTGGATCAAATCAAGGCAAGCAACCAAAGCACGCCCTGCAGCACCGCCATGACCGCCACCGCGGCAATGAGAATGCGGGAAGTGCGACGCACGCGTACGTGCTCCATCCGTGCGGGACGCACCGCAAGCACAATGGCGGCCGCCACCGAGCAGGGCCAGGAAACGGCTGAGCCCAGTATCATAAACACGACCATAAAAGCGTATCCGATCGAGGTGCCAAGGTCAGGATCGGCACCGTGTGCCCGCACCGCGATCTGCGCGGCCACACCGAAATAAGCCGAGAAGCAAGCGGCCAGCAATGCAACCGCCGCAAACACAAGGCCGAAAATAAATAACGTCTTTTCTCCCTTTGTCATAATGCCTCCTTATTTTCCAACGCAAAAATGCGCAAAAATATCTGCCACAATATCCTCGCCTACCGCGCGTCCATCCACCTCACCGACCGCCGACATGGCAAGCTCCACGTCAATGCAGACGGCATCCAGCGGCACACCCGCACCAAGCGCATCAATGGCCGCGGAAAGCGCCTCGGCAGCACGCACCAAGGCAGCGTACTGTCTTGCATTGGCCACCACCGCGTCTTGCCTGAGATCCAGCTCGGCCACATGATAGAGCGTTTCCACCTTATCGCGCAGCGCAGCAATATCTCCCATCCCCGCGCTCACGGTCACCACGTGGGCAAAATCAGTCAGCAGCTCCTGCGGGAAGCAAAGCCCCTTGTCCCGCTTGCTGAGCACGGCCACAACCGTACCGCGCACCGCCTTTAATCGCTCAAGCAGCGCCACGGTGTGCGCATCGGGCTTGCAGCTGCCGTCAAACACCGCCAATATCAGCTCAGCCTGCTCAATGGCAGCGTCGGCACGTGCCACACCGATCTGCTCCACGGCATCCTCGGTCTCACGTAGACCTGCCGTATCCGACAAACGCAGCGTCACCTTACCCAGCGAAACCGTCTCACAAAGAATATCGCGCGTGGTGCCCGCCACATCGGTCACAATGGCGGCATCGTATCCCACAATGGCATTGTAAAGCGTGGATTTTCCCGCATTGACGGGGCCGCAGATCACGGTCTCCACACCCTCGCTGACGGCGCGTCCCGCGCCCCAGGTGGCAGCAAGCTCCGCAGCCGCACGCTTCACGTCGAAAAGCGCCGCGCGCAGCTCCTCTGTGCTCATACTGTTCAGGTCCTCGTCGGGAAAGTCCACCTTGGCGTAAACGTCCGATAAGATCGAAGAAAGCCTCGCATATATCCCACGTGCGGCATCGGCCAATCTGCCCGACATACCGCCGCGCGCAAGAGCCATCTGTCCCCGCGTTCCGGCCTCCAGCAGGGCACCGAGCGCCTCAGCCTCGGAAAGCCCCATTTTTCCGTTCATCACGGCTCTGGCCGTAAATTCCCCCGCCTCGGCAGGGCGTGCGCCTGCCGCCAGCACCGCACCGAGCACGGCATTGGTCAGTAGCACACCCCCGTGGCAGGCAATTTCCGCCACGTCCTCACCCGTAAAGGATGCAGGCGCTGCAAAATAGGTAACAAGTCCCTCGTCAAGCACCGTACCGTCCACATCCGTGATACGGCCGAAGCAGGCGCGACGGGGCACCTCGGCAGGTGCCTTTCCCGCCGGCAAAAAGACCCGTTCCAAAATCGTTTTCACGCCGTCTCCCGACACGCGAATGACGGCAATGCCGCCCTTTCCGCGCGGTGTGGAGATCGCGGCGATCGTATCCGTTACTTTCATAAAACCACAACACGGTGCGAGGTCTGCCATGCGGCAGTGCCCCGCACCGTGCCCTTTTAACTATTAAAATTCAGCAAACTCGTCGAAATCCGCGCGTGCCGTGTTGGTTGCGGGCAGCTCCGCATCCAGATACATCACAACCTTGCGGTTGTTCTCGCTACCGATGGAGTTGGTGGAAACACCCTCGATCTTCTGCACCTCGGAATGGATGATGCGACGCTCGTAGGGGTTCATCGGCTCCAGCATCACGCTCTTCTTGTAGCGCAGCACCTGCTCAGCCTTTCTGCGAGCCAGCGCGCGGAGGGTCTCCTCACGCTTAGCACGGTAATTTTCCACGTCAACGGTAATGCGGCAGAAATCGCGCTTCTCACCGGCAACCTTCTTGTTGGCGGCAAGGTTGGCAAGATACTGCAAGGAATCCAGCGTGTCGCCGTGGTGGCCGATCAGCACGCCTGCGCCCTCGCCCTCCACACGGATCAGCTTGTTTTCATCCTTCTCCGCACCGGGCACCAGGGTCACGGTGGCGTCAATGCCCATGCCGTCAACCAGCGCGCGGATAAATTCCACAGCCACGTCAGCGCCCTTTGCCACATAAGTTGCCGTGATCTTGGCAGGCACAGCGCCAATGCCGAGGAAGCCCTTTTTAGGCTCCTCCACTACGGTATAAGTGATCGCCTCGGCAGCAGGTGCACCGAGAGCCGCAACGGCCTTTTCAACAGCTTCCTCAATCGTTTTCGCTGTTACGGTAATTTCCTTTTTCATGTTATTCCTCATTTCTTATCGTTGTCGTTTTGCTTGCGGTCTTCCTTGAGATGGGGCACCTCTTTTGCCTTTTTCTCCTCCTTCGGCTCCTCAGCCTTGGGAGCAGGCGTCTCCTCAACGGCGTCGCGCACGGGGGGCGGCAGAGGCTCGTCATCCGCATCGATATAATGCAGAGATCTCACTTTTCCGCCGTTGCCTGCGGGGCGGTCGGCAGCAGGTCTTTGCTCCTGCTTACCCTTCCCCTTCAGCGCCTTCTCGGCCGCCTTGTAGTCCTCCTCGGTAAAGACGGGGACGGGCATGACCTTGCTCATGACAAACTGCTTCACGGTGGAAAGCACACTCTTGAAGATCCAGTAAATACCCACAGCAGCAGGTACGATAAAGGCGATATACACGCTCATGAGGGGCATGGTAATGTCCATCATGTTGTTCGAGCAGCCCATCTGCGCATCCTGTACGGCAGGCTGGGGCATGAACTTGCGGTTGAGCTTCATGCTGGCAAAATAGAACACGAAGGTGAGGATCGGTACCAGCACCAAAATGCTCTTGAAGGTGGGAATCTGACCCATGTTGATGCCAAACAGATTAAAGTCGGGCATGGTCACGTTGGTGGTCAGCGCATTGTAGCAATCGGTCGCGTTAGAAAAATAGGAGAAGCTCTGCAGGCCATCGATATTGTTGCCGGCCTGAGAAAGCAGCTCAATGGTGCCCTTGCCCGTGCCGATCTCAAGACCAAGACCGCCCGCCGCCTTCGCGGTGGTGCAGTAGGTGGTCAGCACCTGGGAAAGAGAAGCCGCCTTGCCAAGCACGTAGCGCAAGGGATCGATCACGATCTGGTAAAGCGCCAGAATGATGGGAAGCTGAATCAGCAAGGGCAGGCAGCCACCCATGGGGTTGAAGCCCTCCTCCTGATACATCTTCTGGATCTCCTGCGTCATCTTCTGCTGCGTAGCCTGGTCGGTGCGACCCTTGTATTTGTTGCGGATCGCCATTTCCTTGGGGCGCAGCTTTGCTTGCTTGATCGAGTTTTTCTGCTGCTTGATGCCAAAGGGCAGCATCAGGATCTCTACCACGATCGCAAAAATAAAGAGAGCAAACACGTATTTGCCACCGGTGATCTTGGTCAGGATCTGCAAAAACTTACCGATCCAGACAAGAATGGTGTCAATGGGGCCGTTGTCGGCCTCAAGCGAAACAGACTCGCTCATGCGGGTCACGATCTCGTCAACGTTTTCTGCGGTCAGCGTTGCCTTCAGCTCATCAAAATGCGTCACGGACGCATCGTCGGTGGGCTTGACCTTATCAAGGGCGGCATACACGCCGTCAAAGTTTACGGTGCCAAGGTCGGGGGCATCCGCATTTTTGTCAAAGCCCTCGGCGGCCATATTGTAGCCGCGAGAGGCCGCCACAAACATCTCGCGCGCCTCGGCACTCATCGGTACGATGCGTGCAAAGTAGGTCACGGCGTCGGTGTCGGCAGCAGTCCAAGAGGTATCGATCTTTGCAGTCGTCTGCCCGCTGCAAGCGGCCAGCGCGGTGACCACCAACAGCAAAACGAGAAACAGCGATACAACTCGCACAATTCTGTTCTTTTTCATAGATTTTTTTCCTTTCCATGGATGGAAGTGTCCGTTTGATCTTCCTCGTGCACTTCACAGTCGGACGCGATTTTACCGTCTCTCTCCCCGCTGCATTCGCCGCCGTCCTCACAGCATGCGTCGGGGGTGGGAATGATGCGCGATCCCTTATATCGCAACCCATGCTCCGGTACGGGGTCGTAGCCGCCCGCACAGTAAGGATTGCAGCGCAAAATTCTCCACACAGTCAGTATCATCCCCACAAAAAAGCCCCGCTTCTGAAAGGCCTCAATGGCATATGCCGAGCACGAGGGCGTAAATCTGCAGCACGCGCCGCCCTTGAGGGGTGATAAAAATTTTCTGTAAAAGCGTATCAGCCAGATACAAATATACTTCATGTTGCGCGCCCGTCAAGCATGCCGAGCGCCCGAAAGGCACGCAGCATATCCTTTGTGACGTCGCCCGCCTTTTTTCCGCGGATCTCGTCTCTTGCGGCGAGCACCACAAGATAACCGGTCTTCAGACCCTGCTCGGTCTTGACCGCGCGGTATGCCTCGCGAAGTAAACGCTTGGCGCGGTTGCGCTCTACTGCGCCGCCCAGCTTTTTGCCAACAGACAGACCCACACGGTTGATATACCGTTTTTCGGGGTTGGCCTGCATGATGCGCTTGGCAGCATAATCTCGCAGCACGTAAACAGCCACCAGCCGACCGACAAATCTTTCGCCGCGGCGAAAGGCCTTGTTGTAGAGGTGATGTTCTTTAATGGCGTAGTTCTTCATTGGTGCACCGTCCCTTTTTCACTTCCGTCGTGATAAAAGCAATAAAAAATCAATTGAAACGAAAAAGCCCGATGCCTGTGACGGTTGCCAGAGACATCGGACAATTTCTATGTGGCGCGGGACTTAGTAAGTCAGTCTCTTTCTGCCTTTTGCACGTCTTCTCTTCAGAACGTTTCTGCCGTCGGCAGTCTTCATTCTCTTTCTGAAACCGTGCTCTTTCTTTCTTTGACGTTTTTTGGGTTGGTAAGTTCTGAGCATCGTGAGCACCTCCTTAATTTTAAAATCGGAAGCGTGTTTCGGGGGATAGCACCTATCCGTCGCCGGAACGCTTTTTACAGTGACCTATTTATTATATACGCACTTTTGCCAATTGTCAAGAGTTTTTTTCGTTTTTGCCAAATTTTTCGCATTTTTGTGAAAAATAGGAAAAAGCAATGGTTTTTTTCTCCCGTTTCTGTTATGACCTACTCAAAAGGAGGGGGCATTGGCCGTAAAATTAACGTCTGTAAAAATGGGGCTGTGGTCGCTTGAGGAAAAGGCAAAGTCGTCATACACCATCTCAAGACGCACCACCTCGTAGGAATCACGGGACCCGCGATAAGCAAAAATGTGGTCAAGGGCGTTTTCGTAAGCACCGGCGGGATTGTGGCTGCCGGTCCAGATGCCAAGCTCGGTGTCATAAGTGGGGTACCCGCCGTGCATGGTCGAATCCTCCAAGCGTTTCGTGCTGTCAAGGCGGTCATTCAGATTTTCAAACGAGGTATAACGCGACATAAAGTGATAGCTGTCGCGGCTCATACGGGCATTGTAATCTCCGCCCACAAAGATCGGCATGTCACCCTCAAGCCCGTTTTCCGTCACAAAATCCGCAGCCGTTTGCACCAGATAGGATTTCATGACCTCCATCTGGATCTTGCGTGCCGCATCGTCGCGCTCATCGCGCGCCTGCCACCACAAATGCGTGGAGGCGACCAAAAAGACGTTGCCCGTTTCCTTGACACGGAAAATCGCCCAGGTCGCACCCTTGGAGCCGTCGTCATCCGGGCCGTACTTATCCTGCTCCATCAGTCTTTTCATGTCAAGAGAGCTGACGCTGCCGGGTAAATATCTTGCATACTCGGTTGCGGAAAAATCAAGCGTATTCAGCGCGAGATGGCCGTAATCGAGCAGCTCTACCGTAGCGGTATTGTAATAAAGGGGCGTGCGCGGCACGGTCTCGTCTCTGTAGTAGGTATCCCCCCGTCTCGTCGGCACCTCCGCATAACCCGCATCGAGCAGGCGGTCAATGCCGGCATCACGCATGGTGGGCGAGCATTCCTGCAGGCCGATCACGTCCGCACCGTAGCTGAGGAAAAGCTCGGCCTGCATCGAAGCACGCTGTGCGGTATCCCCATCCGAGCCGTTCCAGATGTTATTGAAAAACAAGCGCACCTCGGCGTCATTCTCCAGCGTACCTATCACGTGGGATGCACCGCTACCCGTCAGGTGCAAGCTCTCGTCTAACGTGTACTCCTCCTTTTTGGAGCCTACAATGCGGCTTTGGAAGGCGCTGAGGGCCTCCTCATAGCCCCAGATCGACTCCGCCGCGATCTCCATCACGTTGCCGTGCACCTCAAAAGCGTAAGCGTGCGCCGCCGAGAGGCTCACGTGCGAGCAGATCGAGACACCGATGCGGATCTGCCCCTCTGCCTTTGCCTTGGCATCGGTCACGATCGGCAGCGTGTAGCCGGTCTTCTCCGCCAGCAGCTTTTGAACTTGCTTGGCAAGGCGATACTCACTCACCAGCTCCTCGCGCGGCAGCACGATCTCGCAGCGGTAAAGCGGCACGGTGCCGATGCTCATATTGTTGATACTGTATTTGCCATCGTAACGGTAATTATCCTTGTCGCTGACGGTCAGCGTGTCCTTGGCGTCCTCGACAGCAAGGATCTCCTCGCGGAAATGGCGAATGGCTCGCCCGGTCGTCTCCTCATTCGCCCCCGCCACGATATAATACTCACCGAACACACCTACCACAAAGTCCTTGTTGCGCAGCGACTCGGTCACCGCCCGAACGGGCTCAAAATCGAGATTTCCGAGCAAAACGGTGTTCGCGTCGGCATAGACCGCAATGGGAAAGGAGGCGGAGGATTTCAGCGTCACCTCGGCGCCAAACACCTCCTTTATATCGTTGGCCACGGCGCGCGCGAGCTCGGCGCTCACCTGCTCCGCATCGTACACCACGGTACACGCACCCTCGTTGACAATATTCAGCTTTTGATGCTTCTCGCAGGCCGCAAGGCAGGGAGAGAGAAAAAGCACGCAAAACAGCAACGATACTACACGCTTCATATGCACCTCACAAAATTCATGGTTGAAATTAAGATAATTTATTATAGCACCGCTATGGTGATTTGTCAACTTTCCCCCTCTTTGCTGACTTGCATTTTGACGCGAGATATGCTATACTATATCCGCGACATCGCAAAAGAGGCAAAGCACCGCGCTAGGGACGGAAGAGCAAGTTGAATACGGCTCCGAGAGGCGTCTTTCCCCTCATACTGCGGCAAAGGCCTTGTGAATATGTCTATATTCACGGCGGTCTTTGCATTGCCTGAAGGAAAATACGCACTCTCGTAGCTCTGCGACCCACAGACGATGGGTTTCAAGGAGATTTTGCACTTGTCCGATGCAGTCAAGCAGGCGCTTTACAAAGAGGACAAGAGCAAAAGCGCCCGAAAACCGCGGCTGTGGGCGTGTTTAGCTTGCTCTCCCGTCCCTGTGGGGCTTATGCATCTTATAGAAAGAGGACTCATGAAAATTTTAGCCTTAGGTGACGTGGTCGGTGAGCGCACGTTGCCGTTCTTACAAAAAACGCTCTGGGAAAAGCGGCGTGCACTCGGCGCCGATCTCGTCATTGCCAACGCGGAAAACGTCTGCGATATCCACGGTCTGTCTCCAAAGGCGGCCGAGGTGCTCTTCGCCGCAGGCGTCGATTTTCTCACCTCGGGCAATCACATTTTTGACCGTCGGGACGCGCACGGGCTCTTGAATGACAGTCACGCGATCATCCGCCCCTGCAACTATCCCCCCACCTGCCCCGGTGAGGGCTCGCGCGTCATCACCTCGGCCGAGGGCTGGCGCGTGCTTGTGGTCAATGTCTCGGGGTCTGTTTTTATGGATGCCCTCGGTGACCCGTTCCGCGCCATCGAGCAGGAGCTTGACCGCCACCGCCGCAGCTACGACATCGCGGTACTTGATATTCATGCAGAGGCCACCTCGGAAAAGCTGGCGATCGCGCGCCATTTTGACGGCCGTTTTGCGGCCATTTTCGGCACGCATACGCACGTACAGACCGCCGATGAGCAAATTCTGCCGCAGGGCACGGGCTACATCACCGATCTTGGTATGACCGGCCCCGTGAACAGTATTCTCGGCGTGACCCCCGCGGATGTGATCGAAAAAATGCGCACGCATATGCCGCGCCGCTTCACGGTGGCCGAGGGAGATGTCGCCGCACACGGCGCGCTCTTTGAGATTGATCCCTTTGTTGGGCGCGCGCTGCGCGTCACACGCGTAAAATTCTGAAAGGGTGGAAAACGGTATGGAAAAAGTAAAATTTCGCGGCGGCGCCATGCTCGCCCCCACGCCCCCCGTTATGGTAACCTGCGGCGAGGGCGAGACGGCCAATATCATCACCGTGGCCTGGTGCGGCATCCTCAACACCGTGCCCCCCAAAACCTATATCTCCGTGCGTCCCTCCCGCCACTCCTACGGCATCATCAAGGAGCACGGCGAATTTGTACTCAATCTCACACCCGCGTCGTTGGTGCGCGCCGCCGATTATTGCGGCACGTATACGGGCGCCAAGGTCGATAAGTTCAAAAAATGCAACCTGACCAAGCTGCAGGTCGAGGACGTGAAAGCCCCTCTGATCGCGGAAGCGCCCATTTCGCTTTGCTGCCGCGTGACCGACGTGGTGCCGCTCGGCTCGCACGATATGTTTATGGCCGATATCGTGGCGGTCTATGCCAACGATGACCTGCTTGACGATAAGGGCAAGCTGCACATGGCCAAGGCAGGCCTTTGCGCGTATGCGCACGGCGAATATTTTGCCCTTGGCAAGCGCGTGGGCACCTTCGGCTTCTCGGCAAAGAAGAAGAAAAAGGCGCCGCCGAAAAAATCCTGATCCACAAAAAACACGTCACCGCAAGCACATCAAAGTACCCCGTTTTGCACAGCAAACGGGGTACTTTTTTGCTTCCTTGGGCATACTATGCTAAATAATCCGAACTCGGTTTGGATGATTCACTCTTGCCTACAAAGAAGGAGGGGCCGATGTTCTACACCCTGATAAATCAAAAATTCGAGCCAAGAGAAGCACCCGACAAGGGCGGGCTTTGCGTCGGACGCATCAGTGCAGCCGAGCTTGAAAAAATCGCACCCGTGTTGGGCTTTTCCCCCTCCACGGTGCGCCAATGCCGCGAGGAGGTACGCTATTTTCGCAATAGCGTGGAGGTGTATGACAATTACAGCTTCGGTACCGTAAAGCGCACCACGGGAGATGAAAGCGGCGAGGACTGCATCGCGATCTATATCAAGCGCGGACTGTTTTTGGTGGTCGATATCCGAGACAGCGACGGTAGCACGCGCCGCGCCTTTGATGCGGCTCTCGCACGCTTCTCGCCCGCAGGCGTCACACTCGAAAAGCTCGTATTCGCCTTTCTCGATGCCATGATCGAGGGGGACGGCAAAATCCTCGAGGACAAGGAGTTTTCCCTCTCCGAGCCCGAGGAGAAGATCCTTTGCAACAATGCCGACGACGATTTTATTGCTCTGTTTTTGGCAGAGCGACGCCGTCTGTTGCTTTGGCGCAATTATTACGAGCAGCTCATTGATGTCGGCAAGGCACTTGGGGAGAACGAAAACGACCTGTTTTCCGAAAGCGACCTGCGCTATTTCAAGATCTTCACCGACAAGGCCGAACGGCTTGAACGCAACGTGCGCGCACTTTACGAGCAGCTCATTCAGCTGCGCGAGGCCTATCAGTCCATGCTTGACATCCGCCTTGACAACATCATGAAGAGCTTTACCGTGCTTTCCGCGCTTTTTTTGCCGCTTACACTCATCACGGGCTGGTACGGCATGAACTTTTCCGGTATGCCCGAGCTTAGCTGGCAGCACGGTTATCTGTATGTCATGATCCTCAGCATCACGGTGGCGTTGCTGCTCATCGGATTTTTCCGACGCAGGCATTGGATGTAAATTGGCGATATTTTGAAATTTTTTCAAAGACATCTTGCAAACCCTCGCGAATTATGTTATAATATGTTCTAATCATTTGAAAGCGAGGTACCATTCTGTGCAATTTGAAAACAAAAACATTGCAAACGAAACCGAACAAGCCGAATTGTTGCGCGAATTGGTAGAAGAATCCGTCAGCGAATACCAAATCCCCGGTGCAGCCTTTGATAACTATCACGTCAAGCGCGGCCTGCGCGAGCCCGACGGCTCCGGCGTTATGGCAGGCGTTACCCGCGTGTGTAACGCACACGGCTATATCATCAACGAGGGCGAGCGTACACCCGTTGAGGGCGCGCTCTACTATCGCGGCTACCGTATGTCCACCCTTTGCGAAAACTTTGTGGCAGAAAACCGCTTCGGCTTTGCCGAGTGCTGCTATCTGCTCTTTTTCGGCCGGCTGCCCACCAAGGAGCAGCTTGAAAAATTCTCGCGTCTCATCAGCAGCTACGAAAATCTGCCTGCCCGATTTGACGAGGATATTTTGATGAAAGCCCCCTCCCCCTCCATCATGAACAAGATGGCAACGGGCGTGCTTTCTCTTTACGCATACGACGACAATCCCGACGACACGTCGCTGGCCAATATGCTTCGCCAGAGCATGTCCCTGATTGCCCGCGTGCCGATCATTGCAGCGCACGCCTATGCCGTGAACCGCCACGTTTTCCGCGGCCATAGCTTAAACCTGCACAACCCCCGTCCCGAGCTCTCTACTGCAGAAAACTTCCTGCGTATGCTGCGCTCGGATAAAACCTATACCGACGAGGAAGCCAAGCTGCTTGACCTGTGCCTTGTGGTGCACGCCGAGCACGGCGGCGGTAACAACTCCTCGTTTGCTTGCCGCGTGCTCTCCTCCTCCGGCACCGATACCTATTCTGCCATCGGTGCGGCGATCGGCTCGCTCAAGGGTCCTCGCCACGGCGGCGCCAACATCAAGGTGCAGGAAATGTTTGACGATATCAAGAGCCATCTGCGCGACCCGCGTGACGACGAGGAGCTGACCGATTACCTCTTGAAGATCATGGCAGGCAAGGCCGGCGACGGCAGCGGTCTCATTTACGGTATGGGACACGCCATTTACACCAAGTCCGACCCCCGCGCACTGATGCTCAAGAGTCAGGCGCGCGCGCTCGCACAAAAACGGGGCTTTGGCGAGGATTTTGCGCTGCTCGAATCCATCGAGCGCCTGACGCCCGAGATCTTCCATCGCTATAAGGGTGTGAATAAGGAAATGTGTGCTAACGTTGACCTTTACTCGGGTCTTATTTACCGCATGCTCAACATCCCCGTTACCATGTATACCCCCCTGTTTGCCATCGCACGCGTTGCGGGCTGGTGTGCACACCGCATGGAGGAATACATCACCGCCAAGCGCATCATTCGCCCCGCATACAAGTGCATTACCCCCGCAAAGGAATATATTCCGATCGACAAGCGATAAACAACAATCATAACCACCCGTCAAACGGGTGGTATGCACAAGGGCTAAAAGCCCAATAGTACTAGCCAGCGCGGGGACCGCTGGCTTTTGCTTTGCAAAAGCTTTGAGCAAAATTCCCCTCCATAATCCGAAAGCGCAAACAACAGTAAGCCTTCCCCAGCGGGGG
>JAFTKK010000007.1 GCA_017453325.1 Clostridia bacterium | reverse complement strand
GCCTCCACCTGTAAAGAACGTTTGCACGTTCTTTGGATGAGGTGTCGCGGCCTTGCCGCCTCCACCTGTAAAGAACGTTTGCACGTTCTTTGGATGAGGTGTCGCTTTGGAATTAGAACACCTCATCCGTCAGCCTTCGGCTGCCACCTTCCCCCGCTGGGGAAGGCTTACTGTTGTTTGCGCTTTCGATTATGGAGGGGAATTTTGCTCAAAGCTTTTGCAAAGCAAAAGCCAGCGGCCCCCGCGCTGGCTCGTAGAATTGGGCTTTTAGCACTAGTGCATACCACCCGTTTGACGGGGGGTGATGATGGGTCTGCGCGAATGCCGCAGCCACTTTATCAATGCTTCATACGCACCAAACTCTGTAAGCCGGAGGAAAGCGCCGCGAGCAGCGCATCCACGTCACTTTCGGTATTGCTCTCGCAAAAGCTCACGCGCAGGGTGCAGCCTGCCGCCTCGGGTGAAAGGCCGAAGGCCAGCAAGACCGAGCTGGGGCCTGCGGCGTGTGAGGAGCAGGCCGAGCCTGCCGACACCGAAATACCCGCCCTTGCAAGATGGTGGAGCATGGTCTCGCTCTTGATGCCGGGCAGCGTGATGCTCACAATATGAGGGGCGGCCACGGGGGGACGGTTGACGGTGATCTCGCCGCCCGCAAGCCCGTCAACGAGACGCGCGGAAAGCGCGGCCATACGGGGCATAGAAGAACGCGCAGTTCTCGCGCCCTCGCGCGCGGCAGCGGCAAAGCCCGCAATGCCGATGGTGTTTTCGGTGCCCGAGCGCAGGCCAAACTCCTGCCCGCCGCCCGCAAGAAAGGGCACGAGACGGCGCTCCTTCAGGATGCGCTCGCTCACGTAAAGCGCGCCCACGCCCTTGGGGCCGTGTATCTTATGTGCGCTGACCGTCACGAGATCAGCACCAAGCGTACGTACCGAAAAGGGTACCTTGAAAAGGCCCTGCACCGCGTCACAGTGACAAACGACATCGCGCGAGGCCGCGCGGGCAAGGCGAAAGACCTCCTCTACGGGATAGCGCGCGCCTGTTTCGTTGTTGACAAGCATCATGCTGACCATAAACAGATCCGCCGTGCAATGCGCGCGCACAACATCCATATCAAGCACGCCGCCGCGCGTCGGAACGCGCACCACGCGAAAGCCCTCCTTTTCAAGCAGAGCAAGGTTTCTTTCCACCGAGGGGTGCTCGCTGTCGGTGGTGAGGACCGTGCTCGCCGTGCGGCGACTTTTGGCGCGTGCCGTGCCAAGAAGTGCGAGAGCCGTTGCCTCGGTCCCGCAGGAGGTGAAAATCAGCTGACCGTCCTTTAAAAATCGCTCGCCGAGCGCTTCGCCGACCGCTGCGCGGCTCTGTTTTAAGAGAAGTGCGGCATCGGCACCGAGCGAGTGGAGCGAGGAAGGATTACCAAAGCGCTCCATGGCCGCCTGCATCGCGGCCTTTGCCTCGGCACAGAGTGCTGTGGTGGCGCTGTTGTCAAGATAGATCTGTTCCATTATTTAAAGGTAAAGTGCGCCACGGCCTTGTCGGCATCGGCAGCATAGGTCGCGTATTCGGTGGAAACGGCAGTATAGGTGATTACGTAGACGTTAAAATCATAGACCGCAATGACCTGCATGCATTGATAGAGCGTATCGCCAAAGGTGTAGGAAAACTGATATTTTTTGGCATCCTTGCCGCCAAGGGTAGCATCCGTGCCCTCCTCAATGACGGTAAAATTGGCAAACACGGCGCTGTATTCGGAAAGGCATTTGTTCTGCCAGTAGGTCTCGGGGGTCAGCTGCTCCTCGGGATAATATACGGTGGCAAGGACGTTCGGGGCGTTGTCGGCGGTGTGTGCCTTGGCACCCGAAACGTTATAGGAGGTGGGGATCCAGGTCTCGGGCACGTAAAGGTAATAGTTTGCGCTCTCAAGCGCCACGTTCTGCATCCCATCGGGGGTCCGGTCGGTATTGGCGCAGGCGGTCGTTGCCAACAGGCAAGCGGCAAGCAGGAGCACCGCAAATAATTTTTTCATTGTTCTTCCCTCTCTTTATCTCTGTTTCATCATTTCCGCGGCGGCACAAAGAATGCCGATCCTGCCGCTTTCAAAGGTAAGCCCGCCCTGCAAAAATGCCGTAAAGGGGGGCTTTAAGGGGCCGTCTGCCGAGAGCTCGATCGACGCGCCCTGCACAAAGGCACCTGCCGCCATGATCACCTCATCCTGATAGCCCGGCATTGCCCAGGGCTCGGGGGTGACGTAGGCATCGACGGGCGAGCCCGCCTGAATGCCGCGGCAAAGGGCGCAGAGCCCCTCGCGCGAGCCCGTTTTCACGGTTTGAATGATATCGGCGCGCAGCTCGTCCCAGCGCGGCTCGACCTCATAGCCGAGCGTCTCGAATATGTAGGCCGCAAAATGGGCGGTCTTGAGCGCTTCCATGACGGTGTGCGGCGCGTAAAACAGACCTCTGTACATATTTTTGTTTTGCCCCAAGGTTGCGCCCACCTCAAGCCCGATGCCGGGGCAGGTCAGGCGATAGGAGGCAAGCTCCACCGCACGCGCGCTTCCCGCGAGGTAGCCGCCCGTTTCGGCCATGCCGCCGCCCGGATTTTTAATGAGCGAGCCGACGGTAAGGTCCACACCGACCGAAGGCGGCTCCTTTTCCTCGGTAAATTCGCCGTAGCAGTTATCCACCATCACAAAAACCTCGGGGCGGATCGACTTCACCACGCGCACCGCCTCACCGATCTCATCAACGGTGAGGGTGCGGCGATTGAGATACCCCTTCGAGCGCTGGATAAAGCAGACCTTGACACGCGCGCCCTCCTCACCGCGCAGATACGCGGCAATGGCATCAAGGTCAAGCGTTTTTCCATCCCGCAGCTCGATCTGACGGTAAGTAACACCGAAATCCGCAAGCGACCCGTTCCCTGCCTCGCCCGTGATGCCAATGACCTCGCCGAGCGTGTCGTAGGGCTTGCCCGCGACCGAAAGGAGAATATCGTTCGGGCGCAACAGACCAAAAAGGCCGATGGTCAGCGCCTGCGTGCCGTTGACGATGCTGTGGCGCACAAAGGCTGCCTCAGCACCCATCACGTCGGCAAAAATACGGTCAAGCACGTCACGGCCGCGATCGTCATAGCCGTAGCCGCTCGTGCCGTTGAAGCAGGCGGCATCCACGTGATGCTCGGCAAACGCTTCCATCACGCGTGCGGTATTGCGGTGCGACACGCGCGCCAGCTGTGCAAAATGGGGGGCGAGCGCCGCCTCGGCGCGCTCGGCCAGCGTCAGTAATTCAGGCGAAAAGTTCATGCTTTTTCACCTCCGAGATATGCCACGGCAAGATCGGCAGCGGCGGTTGCATCATGCATATCGACCATTTCCACGCCCGTATGGATATAGCGGCAAGGAATGGAGATCGCACCCGCGCGGCAGCCAAGGCCGCGCATCTGCACGGCTGAGGTATCGGTGCCGCCAAAGGTTAAGATCTCGCATTGCGCGGCGATCTTGTGTGCCTTGGCGGTGTCAAGCAGGGCGTCAACGAGGGCGGCGTCGCAAATGACGGACTTATCCTTGATCTTCACCGCCGCACCCGCGCCGAGCTTCACGGCCATGGGGGCAGCGCCGAGGGCGTCGCCCGTGGCGGTCACGTCAAAGATAAGCGCGACATCCGGCGCAATGCCAAAGGCCGCGGGCCCCGCACCGCGGCAGCCAACCTCCTCCTGCACCGAAAACACGTAATAGATATCATCGGCGGGGGCGGTAAGACGGCGGGCAATATCCAGCATCACGGCGCAGCCGATGCGGTCGTCAAGCGGTCTGCCCGTTACGCGGCTGCCCGAAAGGCGCGTGAGCGTGGGGGCAAGCGCGCAGCAATCGCCGATCTTCAGCTTCTTTTCTGCCTCGCGGCGGTTCTTCGCACCAATATCGACGTAGCATTTTTCGGCCTTGGGTGCCTCGCTGCCCTTGCGGTCAGCCTCGGCGACCAGCACGCCCTTGGTGCCGTTTTCAAACACCACAAGGGACCCCACGGCTGCCGTATAATCAATCCCGCCGATGGGCGCGACGCGCAAAAAGCCGCTATCCTCGATAAAATTGACAATAAATCCGATCTCATCCATGTGGGCGACCAGCAGCACCTTGCGCGGTGTCTTGCCGTTGCCCTTTTTCAGACAAATGAGGTTGCCCATGGCATCCACCTGCACATGGTCGGCAAGCGGAGCCATTTTTTGTGCGATACGATCTCGAATACCCTGCTCACGCCCCGAAACAGAGGGGGTGACGGGCAACAGTTCCTTTAGTAATCCGTACATTATATTTCCTTTCTCAAAGCGCCCCGAGCAATGCGTGAAGCAGGGCGATCATAGACTCAATATCACGGCGGCTTGCCACCGAAACGGGGGCGTGCAGATAGCGCGTGGGTGCGGAAAGCGCGAGGCACCGCACGCCCTTGCCCGAGCGCTGCACGTGCTTGGCGTCGTTGCCGCCCGATACAAAGCGCTTGACCTGCACGGGAATGCCCTCACGCGCACCGACCTCAAGCGCGAGATCAATGAGGGCGCGGTCGTAAATGGTGGCTCTGTCAAGCAACGAGAGCACGCCGCCCTTGCCCATATCCGCCACGCGGCGCGCGGCAGGCACGTCGGGCAGGTCGGCCATGGCCGTGGTCTCGATCACAAATGCGATATCGGGTGCCACACGGTTCGCCACCACGGTAGCGCCCGAAATGCCAAGCTCCTCACGCACGGTGAAGGCAAAGTAAAGATCAAGCGGCAGCGCCTCGCTCGCCACGGCGCGCAGCACCTCGATCAGCACCGCGCAGCCGACGCGGTCGTCAAGCGCCTTGCCCGAAATAAATTCGCCATCCTTGCCAAGCGGCAGGAATTTTGTGTCAAAGGTGCCGAAATCACCAAGCGAAACGAAGCGCTCGACAGCATCTTTATCCCCCACGCCGATATCGATATACATATCCTTCAGCTCGGGCGTTTTTCCCCGCTCCTCGGCATTTTGAAAATGAATGCCCTTGCAGGAGATCACGCCGCAAACGCGCTTGCTTTCATCCCCCAGCGTGACGGGGCGACCCACCATCACGCGCGGATCGATGCCGCCGAGCGTGGAAAAGCGCAAAAATCCCTTTTTCTCGATCTCGGTGATCATAAAGCCGACCTCGTCCATATGTGCGGACAAAAGGACGCGCGGCGCACCAACAGGCCCCGGCAGATGGGCGGTCAGGTTACCCATGCGATCGTATGCAAGCTCCACGGGAAGCCCTGCGAGCTCCTCGCAGATCAGCGCTGCCACCTCCCCCTCGCAGCCCGAGGGGCCAAAGGCGAGCGAGAGCCTTTCAATCAGTTCTATCCCCTTACGCATAGGAAAACACCTCCGCCAGCTCACGATCGGTCACAAAGGCCGCCACCAAGCGCGAAAGCGCCTCGGCATCGGCAAGGTCAAGCACCTCGGTATAGGTGTGCATCGCGGTGAGGGGCAAGCCGACGTCCACCACGGAAATACCGCCGCCGACAAGGTGCAGGCACTCGGTATCGGTACCCGTGCTCTTGGCCTCCACCACGGTCTGCCACGGAATATTCTCGCGCGTGGCAAGCGCCTCGGTCATGGCCGTGAGGCGCCTGTCCACAATAGCGCTGCGTGCAATGGCGGGGCCGCCGCCCATGGTGATGCATTCTCGCTTGTCCGCACCGCGCATGAAACCAAGACCCACGTCAATGACCATGGCATAATCGGGTGCGATGGCAAAGCCGCCGACTGCAGTACCGCCGACAGGGTCGGTCTCCTCGTGCACCGCAAGCAGTAAATAAACGTCTCCCGCCAGCGCCTCGGCAGGCAGGCCCATCAGCGCATGAGCGGCGATGGCAGCACAGGCCTTGTTGTCAAAGCCCTTGCCCGAAAGACGCCCGCCCGCTAAGGTGCGGTATTCGGGCGCAAAGCCCACGGGCGTGCCGATGCGCACCAATTGGCGCAGCACCTCGGTATCATAGCCCGTATCGATCAGCAGATCCTCCACGGCGGGCAGGGTGCGCTCGCCGCTGCTCAGGTGCGGGGGCGTAGAGGTGATGACACCGTCAATGACCTCCTTGCCATACACGCGCACGCGCGCAGAGGAAAGCGTGCGCCGATCAAGCCCGCCCACCGAGGTGACCGAGAGGAAGCCCCCCTCCTTGATATCGGTGACAAGCAGACCGATCTCATCAAAATGCGTATCGATCAGAATTTTCGGTGCATTCTCCCTGCCGCATCGGCGCACAAACACGCGATTGCCGACGGCATCGGTATAGCTTTCCTCAAAGCCGTCAAAGAGCGCTGCGAGCCGCGCGGCATCATAGCCCTCATGGCCCGTAATGCTCATCAGCCCCGCCACGGCGGGGATCAGATCCTTCAGTTCCAACATGCTTTATCCTTTCTTTTACCAGTTGACAAAATGCGTCGCCCCGCGCCGCAAAATCAGGAAAGGCGTCAAACGCCGTGCAGGCGGGCGAGAGCAGCACGCTATCCCCCACCTCTGCGAGGTGGGCGGCGGCCGAAAAGGCCTCCTCAAACCGCGTGCAGCGTATATAACTAAAATCCTGCGGCAGCACCGCCGCGATCTCGGCCGCGGTCTCACCGTAAAGGCAGGCCGCCTTGGCATGGCGCTGCAGCGCCGCCACCAGGGGCTGATAGGAAAGCCCCTTCCCTCGCCCACCGAGTATCACGATGGGGCGGCAGCCGATGGCCGCAAGTGCCGCGGCGGTACGCGTGGGGGTGGTGTCGATCGAGCTGTTGTAATAGCTTACCCCGCCCGCTTTTCCCACATACTGCAAGCGGTGCGCGACGCCCGAAAAATCGGCCAGCGCGCGGCGCGGGGCATCCTCCGTCAGCCAAGGTGCGGCGGCACCCACGGCCGCCAGGAGATTTTCAAGATTGTGGCGCCCCGGCAGGCGGAAGACGTCAAGGCAAGGAAATGTGCATCGCACACCCCGTCGCTCCACCACCACGCGATCGCCTTGAGGGTAGACCCTGCCGCTTGGCAGGTCATCCCATTCTCGCAGGGCGGAAAACAAGAGCGTTTCCCCCACGTGCCCGCCGATCGCCTCGCGCAAAAGCGCGTTGTCGGCATTGGCCACCAGGCGCGTATGCGCGCCGAAAATGCGGCACTTGGCCGCGGTATATTCGGCCATATCGGTGTGCCAGTTCAGGTGATTTTCGCAAAGATTTGTCATCACGGCAACGGCGGGTGGCTTTTGCAGCGTCATCAGCTGAAAGCTCGACAGCTCCAGCACCGCAAGATCCCCCTGCCGCATCTCACACACCCTTGGCAGAAGCGGCGTGCCGTTATTGCCGCCAAGCCACGTGCGCTGCCCTGCCGCCTCAAGCAATCGCGCGGTGAGAGTAGCGGTGGTGGTCTTGCCGTCGCTGCCCGTGACACCAATGACGGTGGCGGGTGCTTCGGCAAGGAACAGCTCGGTCTCGGAAGTGAGCAGGCCACCACGCGCCAAGGCACGCAGAATAGCGGGATGGTCGGGCCTAATCACGGGCGAGCGCACCAGCACCGACTCGCCGAGCTCGTCGGGAATGCCGACAGGGGCGAAGCGAATGCCGCGTACAAGATACTGCTCACAAAGAGCCGCCTCGATCGGCAGATCGGCATAAACGGTGGCACTGCCCCCGCGCGAGATCAGCCAATCGGCCACGGCGCGGTTGGCGCGCCCGAAGCCGAGCAGCGCCACCGTATACCGCTGCGGCGTGCGACAAAAATCCTCAAAGATCATACGGAACACCTCATTATAAACTAAAATAAGGATATCCATAATATATTATACAGATTTGCGCACCCGCGTGCAAGGGGAAATGTGCGTTTTTTTGGTGAATATTGAAAAAAATCTCGGTGACCCTTTACAAAACCCACAAGATATGGTATAATATTGAAGATTATAACACCATACCTTGTGAAAACATGTGGAAAAACGGAGAGGAAGAATGCAATGGCTGTGAAAAATTCCGCAAAAAAATACGGCAATGACAGTATCACTGCCCTAAAAGGCGCGGACCGCGTCAGAAAACGCCCCGGCGTTATTTTCGGCTCGGACGGACTTGAGGGCTGCGAGCATTCTTTTTTTGAGATCCTCTCCAACTCGGTAGACGAGGCACGCGAGGGTCACGGCAATCTCATTACCGTAACGGCCTATGCCGATCTTTCCATTGAGGTGGACGACCGCGGACGCGGCGTGCCGCTTGGCTATAACGAAAAGGAAGGCCGCTGGAACTGGGATCTCATTTACTGTGAGCTCTACGCGGGCGGCAAATACGACAATAACGACGGCGGCGCCGCATACGAATATTCCCTTGGCCTCAACGGCCTCGGCGCGTGCGCCACGCAATAGTCCTCGGAATATATGCAGGTATCCTCTTATGACGGCAACGAGGTACACACCATTTCCTTCGCCAAGGGCAAGCCGAAAACCGCCCTTGCCTCCCGTCCGCTTGACAAAAAGGAGCGCCGCACGGGCACCGTGATCCGCTGGCGACCCGACCTTGAGGTCTTTACCGACATCAGAATTCCGCACGACTTTTTTGTTGACACCATGCACCGCCAGGCCGTGGTCAACCCCGGCATTACCTTTAAGCTCCGCTTAGAGCAGGCGGATGGCAGCTTCACCGAGCAAAGCTTCCTTTACCAAAACGGCATCAGCGACTACATTGCCGAGCGCGTGGGTGACACCGCCAAGACCGAGCCCGTACTTTGGCACCTCGAAACCAAGGGACGCGACCGTGACGACAAGGCCGACTATAAGCTGAAGGCCGACATCTCGTTTTGCGTGTCGAACACCGTCACCGCCACCGAATATTACCACAACTCCAGCTTTCTTGAGCACGGCGGCTCGCCCGACAAGGCCGTAAAACTCGCCTTTGTGGCAGCGCTTGACGCTTATCTGAAGCAAAACAACAGATACAACAAAGGGGAAAAAAGCATCACCTTTGAGGACGTGCGCGACTGCCTGTTCCTTGTTATCAACAGCTTCTCTACCCTCACCTCTTACGAAAACCAGACCAAAAAGTCGATCACGAACTCCTTTATTTACGAGGCGCTGCGCGACTTTTTGCGTCAGCAGCTGAATTTTTATCTCACCGAGCACCCGACCGAGGCCGAGACCTTCGCCGGTCAAGTGCTCATCAACAAGCGCAGCCGCGAGAACGCCGACAAGGCGCGCATTGAGATCAAGAAAAAGCTGACCGGCACCATCGACATTGCCAACCGCGTGGAAAAGTTCGTGAACTGCCGCTCGAAGGACCCCGACGTGCGCGAGCTCTACATCGTGGAGGGTGACTCCGCGCTGACCTCGTGTAAGCTCGGCCGTGCCGCAGAGTTTCAGGCCATCATCCCCGTGCGCGGCAAGACGCTGAACTGCGTCAAGGCGGGCTATGACCGCATTTTTAAGAGTGACATCATCATTGACCTTTTGCGCGTGATCGGCTGCGGCGTGGAGATCGACGGCAAGGTCAAGGGAGACATCAACCGCTTCGATCTCTCGCAGCTTCGTTGGTCCAAGATCATCATCTGTACCGACGCCGACGAGGACGGCTTCCAGATCCGCACCCTGCTGCTGACGCTGTTTTACCGTCTGCTCCCCACCCTCCTGCGCGAAAGACGCGTATTTATTGCCGAATCACCCCTGTTTGAGATCACCACCAAGGACGATATTCTGTTTGCCTACAACGAATTTGAAAAGGCGGAGATCTTAAAGCGCCTTGAGACCGAGGGCAAAAAATACACCCTGCAGCGCTCCAAGGGTCTTGGCGAGAACGAGCCCGACATGATGTGGCAGACCACCATGAACCCCGCCACCAGACGCCTTGTCTCGGTGGAGCCTGCCGACGTGGCACGTACCGAATATATGTTTGACGTGCTGATGGGCGACAATATTGCCGAGCGCAAGGTCTTTATTGCCGAGCACGGCGGCGAATATCTCAAGGATGCGGATATTTAAAAATATCAAAATGCCCCATTTGCCCCAAAAATGCACAAAAACACGCAAAAATAAGCAAAAGAGCACGGTTTTACGGTAGCCGTGCTCTTTTTTGTGCGAAAACACCCCGCAGTTGCCCCCCTTGCCCCTTGCTTTTTTCCCCGAGGCATGGTACAATAAAATCACGATAAACGATGTGTTGCCGGTCAGGATCCCAGCATATGGTTGATCGATATTATCTCATAGGAGGATCACACTATGCCATTCGTACTTCTTGGCATCGGAGCAGGCGTATTGCTGCTGCTCTTCGTTATTTTCGGTTATCTCAAGGCCCCGCCCGACACGGCCTACATCATTTCGGGTCTTGGTAAAAAGCGCATTTTAATCGGTAAGGCCGGCTGGCGCGTGCCCTATTTCGAGCGCGTGGATAAGCTCTCGCTTGGCGTCATGCAGGTTGACGTCAAAACCTCCGAGGCCGTTCCCACCAACGAGTTTATCAACGTTTCGGTGGACGGTGTAGCCAATATCAAGATCTCCTCCGATCCCGAGCTGCTCAAGCGTGCGGCGGAATCGCTGCTTGGCAAGAACAGACAGGAGCTGATCACGCTCGTCACGCAGGTGCTTGAGGGTAACATGCGTGAGATCGTGGGCTCGGTGGGCCTGAAGGAAATGGTGCAGGATCGCCAGGGTGTTGCCAAAAAGATCACCGAGAACGTAGTACCCGACATGGAGAAGCTGGGTATTGAGGTCGTCAACTTCAACATTCAGAACTTCAAGGACGGTGCAGGCACCATTGAAAACATGGGTATTGACAACGTGGAGCAGATCCGCAAGAATGCCCAGATCGCCAAGGCAAACGCACAAAGAGACATTGCCATTGCCACCTCCAACGCACAGCAGGAGGCCAACGCCGTGAAGGTAGAGGCGGAAAAGAAGATCGCCGAGCAAAACGCCGAGCTTGCCGTGCAGCAGGCAGACATGCAGGTGCGCGCCGACACCAAAAAGGCAGAGGCAGACGCCGCATACTCCATTCAGCAGGAAAATCAGCGTAAGATCATCGAGATCGCCAAAACCAACGCCGACATCGCACGCCGCGAAAAGGAAGCGGAGCTGGCCGAGAAGGAGATCGCCATTCAGGAGCGTCGCCTTGATGCAGAGATCAAGAAGCAGGCAGACGCTATGAAGTACCAGTCCGAGAAGGAAGCCGAGGCAGATCTGGTGAAGCGCCAGAAGGAAGCCGACGCACGCCAGTACGAGGCCGTTAAGGCCGCCGAGGCGAAGCGCGCCGAGGCTGAGGCTCTGCGCTACGCCATGGAGCAGGAGGCCGAGGGTATCCGCGCCAAGGGTCTGGCTGAAGCCGAGGCCATTGAAAAGAAGGCTGAGGCCCAGAAGAAGATGGGCGAGGCCTCCGTGCTTGAAATGTACCTCTCTGCCCTGCCCGAGGTCGTGAAAAACGCCGCCGAGCCTCTTGCCAAGACCGACAAGATCGTGATGTACGGCGACGGCAACTCCACCAAGCTGGTGCGCGACGTCATGAACAGCGCCGACCAGATCATGGCGGGCGTGAAGGAATCTACCGGTATTGACATCGGCAGCCTGCTCGCGGGCTTCGTGGGCGGCAAGGCCGCAGCACCCGAGGCTGCCAAGCCCGACGCCGAATAACCCAATCGCATCAAACAAAAAAAGAACAGGCTCGCATGAGCCTGTTCTCTTTTTTATTACATAAACAAGGGAGCAAACACAACCGCCACAATGCTCATCAGCTTGATGAGAATATTGAGCGAGGGACCTGCGGTATCCTTGAGGGGATCGCCCACGGTATCACCAATGACGCAAGCCTTGTGTGCCTCGCTGCCCTTGCCGCAGTGATGGCCTTCCTCAACGTATTTTTTGGCGTTATCCCACGCGCCGCCGGAGTTTGCCATACTGATAGCCAGCAGGATGCCCGTGAGCGTCGCGCCCACCAGAAGACCCGCCAGCGCCTCCTTGCCGAGCAGCAAGCCTACGGCAATGGGAGCCGCGATGGCAATGACACCGGGCAGGATCATTTCACGGATGGCCGCCTTGGTGCTGATATCCACGCACTTGGCGTAATCGGGCTGTGCGCTGCCCTCCATAATACCGGGGTTGTTACGGAACTGTGCGCGCACCTCCTCGATCATGTCGTTTGCGGCGCGCGACACCGAGTTGATGGTGAGCGCCGAAAACAAAAACGAGAGCATACCGCCGATCAAAAGACCGCTGAGCACGTAAGGATCGGTGAGGGAGATCGTGCCCTCGATCTTCACGGCAGAGGTATAGGAAGCGATCAGCGCCAATGCGGTGAGGGCCGCAGAGCCAATGGAAAAGCCCTTGCCGATGGCCGCGGTGGTGTTACCGACGCTGTCAAGGTTATCGGTGATCTCACGCACCGAGCTGTCAAGACCGCTCATCTGCGCAATGCCGCCCGCATTGTCTGCAATCGGGCCGTATGCGTCAACCGAAATGACCATACCGACGGTGGAAAGCATACCGAGTGCCGCCAGCACCACGCCGGTCTCCTCGGCAACGATATAGGAAACGATGATGGCCGCCACGATCACAAGCAGGGGCAGCGCCGTGCTCTTCAGACCCGCAGCATAGCCCGAAAGGATATTCGTGGCCGAGCCGGTGTTGCCGGATTTGGCAATTTCCTTGACGGTCTTGTAGCTGCCGGAGGTGTAGATCTCGGTGATCTTACCGATCAGCGTGCCCGCCAGAATGCCGCACAGCACACCGCCGAAGATCTTGAGGTCGTGGAAGAAAAGCAGAAATGCAATCAGAATATTCAGACCCGACGCCACATAGGTGCCGATGTTGAGTGCCACGGCGGCGTTTTTGGTGTTCATCAGACGAACGATCACAATACCAATCAGAGAAGCAAACAAACCGCCTGCCACAAGCAGCATGATGTGCGCTTGATTGACGGCACCGGGCGTGGCGACCACCAGGAGCATGGCGGCCACGATGCAGCCAACGTAGCTTTCAAAGAGGTCAGCACCCATACCGGCCACGTCACCGACGTTGTCACCGACGTTATCGGCGATCACGGCAGGGTTCTTGGGGTCATCCTCGGGGATGCCCGCCTCCACCTTGCCCACAAGGTCGGCACCGACGTCGGCAGCCTTGGTATAAATACCGCCGCCCACACGGCAGAAGAGTGCGATGGAGCTGGCACCGAGCGAAAAGCCCGTCAAAACGTTGGTGTTGTCGGTGAGAAGCGAGAGCAGCGCCACACCGAAGGCACCGAGCGACACCACAAAAATACCCATAACGGCACCGCCCGAAAAGGCCACCTTGAAGGCAGCAGCAAGGCCGCGCTTGGCCTCGGTCGCAGTACGGACGTTGGAGATCACCGCGGTGCGCATACCAAGATATCCCGCCAGCACCGAGAGGACCGCACCGAGCAGGAACGCACCTGCGAGATCAAAGCCGAGCCCCGGCACGAAGCCGAGCACCAGGAACATGATCAGCAAAAACAGACCCAGCATTTCATACTGGCGGTAAAGATATGCCATAGCGCCCTTTTTAATGAAGGAAGCGATCTCCTCCATGCGGTCGTTATCGACATTGACCTTTTTGATGCCGAGAACGAGCAAAATTGCAAGCAGTACGCCAAGTGCGCAAAAGCCCAGCACGCTCCAATCGGCAATTTTCATAAGAAAGTCGAGCATGTGATACCTCCCAAAAAATTGGTTTTTCATCGGAACTGACATTGTCTATTTTTTAACATAATTCATTATAAAACAAAACGCAAAGAATGTCAACACATTTCCACAAAATTATATCAAAAAAAGACACAATTTTCCGAACGTTTTTGAAAAAAGTGCGTTTCTCCTTGCGCACTCGCGCAAAAACGCAAAAAAACGCCAATTTTTTCGTCAGCAAAATGACCAATTTCCGTTTTGCAAGTCACAAATCCCCGTCTTGCAATTTGGGCAAAAAAAGGGTGCCCACCGCAGTGGGCACCCTCAGGGTTTGTGTAAAAATTATTCGCCCTTGACGACGATCTTGAGACCCTGCATGGAAATGTTCATTTCCATTGCCTCGTTGATGTCGGCCAAAGCATACTTGTGCGTCAGAAGCTCCTCTACGGGCAGACCGTCCTTCTGCGCTTCCTTGAGCATATCGCAAGCCTGCATCCAGTCCTTGGCCTGGTAAGTCCAGGAGCCGATGACCTTGATCTCCTTGTTGCAGATATCCTGGTGGGGGTTGTAGGTGGTGTCGCCGTTGTCTACGAAGAAGCCAAGCTCACACATAGAGCCGCCGCGACGCACGTACTTCCAGATGGTGCTGGCAGCCTTGGGGGAGCCGGTGCACTGGAATGCCATTTCGGCGCCCGTGCCGGTGATCTGCATCACCTTTTCGATGGCATTTTCGGTCATAAAGTTTACGGTATAGGCAGCACCCAGCTTCTTGGCCATAGCAAGACGCTTTTCGTCACCGTCAACGGCAATGATGTTGCGCACGCCCATGGTGCGAACGGCAGTCAGCAGCAACAGACCGATGGGGCCGCAGCCCTGCACCAGCACGTAGGAGCCCTGCTTGAAGTTGAAGATCTGCTTTGCCTGCTCTACGGCGTGAATGATGACGGCAGCAGGCTCGATGAGGGTGCGGAGATCCACATCCATATCGCTCACGTTAAAGATCACGCCGCCCTTATTGACCTTGATGTACTCGCCAAACCAACCGTTGAAATTCTTGTATGCAGCTTCACCGGGCATCAGACCGAAGATCTCGCCCGCGGGGCAAAGATGCACGTGCTCGGGGTCGTTTTTACAGGTATCA
This sequence comes from Clostridia bacterium, assembly GCA_017453325.1. Taxonomy (GTDB): domain Bacteria; phylum Bacillota; class Clostridia; order Oscillospirales; family CAG-272; genus Firm-07. The sequence goes on along the minus strand of JAFTKK010000007.1, from coordinate 3,822 downwards.
CAAACACCGCAGGGCTTCAGACCCGTTACGATCTTGTCGCCGACAGCCAGGGGCTTGCCGTAATAGTCGGTGGTGATGTTTTTACCGAGCTTGACAACGGTGCCCGTGCCCTCATGGCCGAGCTCTACGGGAATGTAGCCGAAGGGGTCACCCTTGTATTCGTGCACGTCGGTGCCGCAAATACCGGTCTGCTCTACCTTAACAAGCACCTCGTCGTCACCGATCTCGGGTACGGGAAGCTCAAAGATCTCGATCTTTTTTGCGCCGGTGAGAACCGCTACTCTTGCCTTTTCGGGGATATCATACTTTGCCATGTCTGTTTTCTCCTTGCATTTTATTACTCGGACAGGCCGATATGCTCTACCGTATGCCTGTACTGCTTTCATTATACCTTGCTATTCGCATTTTGTCAAATCATTTTTGCTTATCAAGCTATTTTTGATGCACATTGCACAAAAAGCGCACTGTCAGCCTGCTGCAATGACACAAGGCAGAAAGCAGAAAAACGAACCCCGTTCCGGCCCTTTAGGCATCGAACGGCACACGGACGGTGGCGCCTGCGGGGATCTCGATGATTTCCTTCTTGTTGCGCTCGACAAAGACCGTGATGGCGGTGGGGTTATAAAACACCGTATCGTCGGCAGAGATCTGCAGCATCTGCTGTGCCATCATATAATTATAGATCTCGATATTGGTGGCGTACCAGATCTTGTCGCTGCCCGACACGGTGGCGAGCACCTGCTCGATATGTGCCCAATCCTCGTCGGTCTTAAACTCGTGACTGTGACCCCAGATGTAAAGCAGCGGGTGTGTCCATTGCGAATCGAGCTGCCCCATGAATTTTTCGGCCAAGGGGAGCGCGTCCTTGTGGTGGCAGGTCGGATGCCACTCCATAAAGACCTCGGGCAGGGCGAAATTTTTGGTATTTTTCGTCGTGCGGCTGTAAACGATGCCGCAGGCACGCATGGCGTCGATCGACTTTGCATCAAAGGAGCCGCTGGGATAGGACATACCGATGACGGGATAGCCAAAGAGTCCCTCCAAAATTTTTCTGTCCTCAAAGGTCTCGCCCACCACCGACTGCACGGGCATACGCGCGGGCCAGCCGTGCGTGACGGTATGGCAAGCCACCTCGTGCCCTGCATAACGGGCCTGAAGCGATTGCCTTTCCTCCTCGGAGAGTGTACGATAATTGATACCGTTGAGGTGGAAAGTGCCCTTTACACCGTATTGGTTGAAAAGCTCTATTAGGCGCTCGTCCTTTTTGTTGCCGTCGTCATAGCTGAAGGTGACAACGCGCTTTTTCCCACCCGGAAAAACATGAAATTGGATCATAAAAGCATTCCTTTCATTGTGAAATTCAAACCGTTATAGACCGATCTGCGCCAAAAGCGCCGACGTCTCTTGCATCTGCTCGCGCGAAAGCTCGCCGCTGCGACGCAAAACCGTCCTTGAAAATCCGCGCCCGCGACCAAACAAACGCATCCACCAGCGCCTCAGCTGCATGAATGGGAAGAGCCACTTGTGGCGCCTCAAAACGGGGTAAATGACCTTTAGCTCGTGATAGGGCAAAAACACGCGGGAAAGAAGATAGCGTATCCGCCCGCCCCGTTTGCTTTGCTGCACGGCCACCCTGTTTTTGGTGCTGCCGTACACGCCGCCGCTGAGCACGTAATGCGCCAGCTGCTCAAGGATCGGTGTCTCCTCTCCGCCACAAAACCACATGTCGGCAAGCTGCTCCGCCAAGGCGGCAAATCTCGAAAGTCCGCCCTCGCGCAAAAGCGCCTCGCGGGCGACAGGATCGCGGTCGGCCTGCCCGCGCAAAACAAGCAAATCGAGCAGGGGGCGCACGCCGCAGCCACCGTTTACCACGTGCTTGGCGATGTGCGCGATATGGTAAAAATAGAAAAAGTCATCACAAAAGGCATGTCTATACGTCGCCCCCGCCACGGGTGCGGCATACGTAAATGCCCGATCGAGCAAAGCGGCATAGGGGGTATCCGTATGCTCGCTTGCCAGACGGAAATGCAGCTCGATATGCACACCCGTGGGGGACACCAGCGGCACGTCATAGGCGTGTGTGCTTCCCTGCTGATAGGAAAGGCGTTCTGTGAGACACAAAGTCGCACGCGCCAAATCGCGTTCATGGATCAACACGTCAATATCGCAGCTGGTACGCATCCAATGCTCGGGATACAGCTCACGCAAAACCGCACCCTTTAGGGGGATAAACGGAATTTTTGCGTCCTCAAGCGCCTCGCTGAGAGCTTCCAGCTCACAGTTCAGCTGCTCGGCACGGAAGACCGCCATCATCTTTTGCTTTCTGAAGGCGGCAGCCGTTTCCTCCGGCAAGGCAATGCCATGCAGCTCCAAGCCCTGTGCTGTCAGGTGCGCGAGATCGTGCTTGTTGGCAAGACGGTATAACGCCTGCCCCGCCTGCTCGTCAAGAGTAAGCTGCTGCAGCAGAGCCTGCGGCTCGCCCGTGATAGCGGCACGCAACGTTGCGAAAAATATCGGATATAGCTCCATCTCACGCCTCCTTTCTCAGTACAGTATAGGGGTAAACGGATTTAAAGCGCGCCGCCGAAGAAGGCGTCCTCGATCATCAGGCACCAGCAATGATAAATGGGCAAATGCAGCTCCTGCACCATATAGGTCTTTGCCTCGGGCACACGCACGCAAGCGTCCGCAAAAGCCGACAGGCGGCTCTCGCGCTCACCCGTAAGACCAAGCACCTTCATGCCCTTGGCTCTTGCCACGGTGGCGGCATACATCACGGTTTTGCTGTTGCCGGAGGTGGTAATGCCAAGGAGCAGATCCCCCTCACAGCCATAGCCGTTGACCTGCTGTGCAAAGGCCATCAACGGGTCGCAATCATTGATAAACGCGGTGGAGAGCGCAAAATGGCCATCCAGCGCGATTGCGGGCAGCGCGCCCTGAAGATTGGCAGCAAGAACGGCGCCCATCTCGGCATCGGCCGCCATCAGCTTTTCGGCAAAGGCTGCGTCGGTGGGACGAGGGTTGCAAAAGCCCTTCATCAGCTCACCCACGATATGCTCGGCATCGGCCGCAGAGCCGCCGTTACCGGCAATCAGCACCTTGCCACCGCGCTTGTAACAATCCTCCAGCAAAAAATAGCCCTCCACGATCTCGTCGCGGCACGGGGCAAGCGCGGGATAGCGCTCCAAAAGAAGCGAAATGTGTCCTTCCAGCTTTGCATTCAACGTTCTCATCGTCATTCTCCTTATTTTAAATAATGCTTCACAAATTCCGCAAGCGACGGCACGGTCACGTCTTGCCCAAAGGCTCCGTCACCGATCAGCACGGTGCGGCAGCCCGCCGCCCTGCCTGCCAATATATCATTTTCACCGTCACCCACCATAAAAGAGGCGGAAAGATCGATGTTCAGCTCCTCGGCAGCCGTCAGCAGCATACCCGGCTTCGGCTTGCGACAGGAGCAGTCTATCTTCAGCTCGGGCACCTCGCCCTCATATCCCTTATGCGGATGATGCGGGCAGTAATAAAGCGCATCAAGATAGGCGCCCTCGGCACCCAGCAGGGTCTCCAGCTTGCGGTGGATCTCATCCAGTTGCGGCACGGTTACCTCGCCGCGCGCGATCACGGGCTGGTTGGTCACCACCACGGCAAGATACCCCGATGCATTGATGCGCCGCACAGCCTCGCCCACACCGTGGAGCAGCTCAAACTCGTCGATGTGCCGTAAAAATCCCACGTAACGGTTGAGAGTGCCGTCGCGATCAAGAAAAACGGCCTTCTGCTTACCCGCCAGATTTTTGGCAGCGGGGATCCCCGCCTGCACGT
>JAFTKK010000006.1 GCA_017453325.1 Clostridia bacterium | reverse complement strand
TTGGAGCGGATTACGGGGCTCGAACCCGCCACCTCGACCTTGGCAAGGTCGCGCTCTACCAAATGAGCTAAATCCGCAATGGTGCCTCCGGTCGGAATCGAACCAACGACACGGGGATTTTCAGTCCCCTGCTCTACCAACTGAGCTACAGAGGCAAAAACTGGCGACCCGGATGGGACTCGAACCCACGACCTCTAGCGTGACAGGCTAGCGTTCTAACCGACTGAACTACCGGGCCAGGCCATCGCAGGAACGGTATTCCGAACCAGCGACTTTGATATTATAACATAGCCTTTCCCGGTTGTCAACACTTTTTTTCAAGTTTTTTGAATTTTTTTTATTTTTTGAAAAAGCTCTCGATCTCAGCTCTGCCAAACACGTAATCGGTGCCGCAGAACTGGCAGTTTACCTCTAATTCCTCGGGCTTGCCCTCGGCCACTTGCTCCGCAAGCATCTCGGTGAGGTCCTTTTCGCCCACGGCCATGAGTGCCTCGGCAATGCGCGCGCGGGAGCAGGTGCAGCGGTAGGCCACGTCAAACTCGTCAAAAATATCGTATTCGATGTCGGCAAGCGCAATGGCGGCGATCTCTTCGAGCGAGAGGCCGCGGTCAAACATGGCGGAAATGTTACCGAGAGACGCGGCGTTCTTTTCAAGCTGCGCGATCACGCTTTCGTCGGCAAAGGGCAGCAGCTGCACCACCACGCCGCCTGCGGCGCGGCAGGAGCCGTCGGTATCCACCAGCACGCCAAGGGCGCAAAGGGTGGGCACCTGCTCACTCTCGGCATAATAGGCGGTGATGTCCTCCGCGATCTCGCCGCTGACCAGCGGCACGGTGCCATGGTAGGGCTCCTTGCCGCCAAGGTCCTTGATCACGGTCATGGTGCCGTGTCCCACGGCGCCGCCCACGTCAAGCTTGCCGTTTTTCTTCAGGGGCAGGTCGGTTGCGGGGTTTTGCACGTAGCCGCGCACGTTGCCCATATAGTCCGAGGTGGCGATCAGCTTGCCAATGGGGCCGTCTCCCGCCACGGTCACGGTCATCACGTCGGTCTTTTCGCCCAGCATCGAGCCCATGACCGACACACCCGTCAGGAGTCTGCCGAGGGTGGCGGTGGCGGTGGGTGCGGTTTTATGAATGCGAATGGCCTCGTTCACGATCGCTCTTGAATTGATCACGTGAATGCGCGCGCTGCCGTCACGGGTAATGCCGCGCAGAATGGTTGCCTTTTCCATATTGTTTTCCTCACTTTTTACAAATTGCCTTGACGTACCAGCGCTCGGTTTCGGGCGTGGGGGCGCTGAAATCGGTGTTGCCGAAAAATTCAATGCCCTCAAATCCCGCGCGCGTGAGCGCTGCGGTCAGCGCCTGCCGCGTGTAGCAGCGCTCGGTCTGCTCCTCGTCCACACGGCGCCAGCTGCCCCCCTCCTGCTCCTCAAAAACCGAGAGGTAAAAGCGGCAAAGACCGCTTTTTTCGTCATATTCGTTTTGCCAGCCGCAGTAGCAGCCGCCCTCCTCGTCCTCATCCTCAAGGATATAGGCATTATCCCCAAAAACGTGCTTGAATTTGTAGGGGGTATTGACGTCAAAAAGGAACATACCGTCGGGGTCAAGATAGTTGTGCACCAGAGAAAAGCAGCGGTCAAGGTCGCCCTCCTCGGTGAGATAATTGATGCAATCGAGCGTGCTGACCACAGCGCCCACGGTGCCGTAAAGCTCAAAGGCGCGCAGATCCTGCTGCAGGAGTAGGATCCTTTGCCCTGCGGGGCAATCGTATTTGCGCTCAAAGGCGCGCGAGAGCATATCCGCGCTGCCGTCCACGCCGATCATGTCATAGCCGCGCACGGCGAGCTCGGCGGTCATCCTGCCCGTGCCGCAGCCAAGGTCAAGCACCAGGGTGGGGGCAAGCCCCGCGCGGCGAAAGGCGGCCTCATAAAAGTCGGCAATGCTGCCGTAGTCCACATCGCCGTTTAGTTTGTCGTACACGGCGGCGAGCGCCTCGTATGCCTTCATAAAGCCCCTCCCGTTTGACAGAAATATACCTATATTTTAGCCGATTTCCCCTATAATGTAAAGTGCTTTTTGGAAAATTGTGCAAAAATGCGGTCAATATCTCCCGCGCCCATCACCACCAGCAGGTCGTTTGGCTGCAGCTCACGCGCGAGCGCTGCGGCCGTGTCCGAAAGGCCGCCCGCATAAGTGGCCCTCTCGCCAACGCCCTCGGCAAGCTTCGCTGCGCTCATGCCGCGCGTGTCGGTCTCGCGTGCGGGATAAATATCGGCAATAAAAACGCGGTCCGCCGCGCGAAGCGCCGCCGTGATCTCATCAAAAAAGGCTGCCGTGCGGGAATAGGTGTGCGATTGAAAGAGAACAAAAAGGCGCCCGCTTGCGCCAAGCTCGCGCGCTGCCGCAAGGGAGGCTGCGATCTCGGTGGGGTGATGGGCGTAATCGTCAAAAACGCGCGCGCCGCAAAAAATGCCGCGGTATTCCATACGCCGCGCCGCCCCCCGAAAGGCAGCAAGCCCCACCAGGATATCTGCCGCCGCCACCCCCGAAAGGTGCGCCGCCGCAGCTGCCGCCAAGGCGTTTTTGACGTTGTGCATCCCCGGCACACCGAGCGTGACGTGCCCCACCGCGCCTTTCGGGGTGGCGAGGTCAAAGCTGCCCATGCCACAGCTTTGTGTCAGTGCCTCGGCGCGGTAATCCGCCTCCCGTGCGGTGCCAAAGGTCACCTGCCGCACCTGCTTTGGCAGCGCCTCTCGCAATTCCCCGTCCTCATAGGGCACCACCACCGCTTCGGCATTTGCCGCAAAGGCGGCAAAGGAGCGAAGCAGCGCGGCCTTATTCTCAAAAAAGTCCACGTGATCAAGCTCGGCGTTGAGAATCAGGGCAAGGGTAGGGGGCAGCAGGAGAAAGGAGTTGCCGTATTCGCAGGCCTCGTAGATGCAATCGCTGCCGCCGCCCACGGTAAAGGGCGCGCCGAAGCGGCGCATACGGGCGCCGCAGATCACGTTCGGTGCACGCCCCGCGCTATGAAAGATCTCACCCAGCATGGCCGTGACCGTGCTTTTGCCGTGGCTGCCCGCCACGCCCACGCGCCGCTCGTATCCCGCGATCAGATAGCCGAGATAATCGGCGCGGGAAAACAGCGGCAGCCCCAGGCGCAGCGCGGCCAGATATTCGGGGTTTTCCGCCGAGATCGCAAGGGTGTAAACAACGGCGTCAAAATCCGCCACGTGGGCAGCGGCATGCTGCGGATAAACGGTCACGCCCGCACGGCGCAGGGTGGCCGTGTGCTCGTTTTCGGCGCAGTCCGAGCCCGCCACAAAAAAGCCGCGCGTGCGCGAGAGCAGGGCAAGCGCACACATCTGCACGCCCCCAATGCCGATAAACCACAGCCTTTTTTTGTCCGCAAGGCAGGCGGCAATTTCGCCGGGTGTGTGGTGCGTATTTGCAAGAGACATGTCGGTTCCTCCCCGTTATGCACAAAAAATAGTGAAAAAAGAAGTAAATTTGCGGAGTTTTTCACAAAATATACACAGAGTTGTTGAATAACTTCCACAAAAACAATTTATACTAAAGTCATGTTCAAAATACCGGTTGATGACAAAAACTTCAAGGAGGCAAGAAAAATGCAGATCACCGATGTGAAAGTTCGCAAATTGTTTGACGAGGGACCGATGAAAGCCGTTGTGTCCGTCACGTTTGACAGCCAGCTTGCCGTGCATGACATCAAGGTCATTCACGCAAGAGACCGTTTCTTTATCGTGATGCCCAGCCGTAAAAATCCCGATGATACCTACCGCGATATCGTGCACCCTATCAACGCGCAGTTCCGCGCAACGGTGGAGGATGCCGTGATCGCCGCTTACGAGGAGGCGCTTGCCGCCGCCGAGGCTGCCCCCGCCGAGGAGGCACTCGCCGAGGGTGTGGAGCCCGCGCCCGTGATGTAAAAAGAAAAAGCGCCCCCGCGCCGTGTGCCAAGCACACGGCGCGGGGGCTTTTATCTGTTATTTACGCTTTCGTTTTCAGCTCGGCGGCAAGGATGGCGTGCTTTTCTGCCAAAATGTCGTTGCCGAAAACGGCGGCCTCAAGGCTCTTAATGCCGACGCGGTCGATCGTTTTGCCGAAGCGCTCCTTTGCGTAGCCGTGCAGGCGGAACCAAAGCAGGCACTTTTCAAGCAGCGGCAGCACCTCTTCCTCACGCACCAAGCGCGAAAGGGGTGTACCCATGCGCGTGGTCTTGCCCCACGTGCCGCCCACAAAAACGCGGTAGCGCGGCGCGCTTTCCTTTGCCACGGCCTCAAAGGCGCATTTTCCCGTGCAAACGCCGCAGCTGTTGCAGCGCGCGGGGTCAATTTGAAGCTTGCCGTCTGTCAGGTGGGCAGCGCCCATCGGGCAGGCCTTTTCCACCGCGCAGGCTTTGCAGCCGCGGCAGAGCGCTTCGGTATAAACGGGCGTGCGGCAGCCCTCGACGCCAAAGTCGTTTAAGGAGGGCTTGATGCAGCTGTTGGGGCAGCCGCCGATGCCGATCTTAAATTTATGGGGGAGCGTGACACCGCGCCAGCCCTCGTAAAATTCCCGATGCATGGCGGCGGCTAAGGCGTGTGTATCCACGTTGCCAAATACGCACGTGGTACCCTTACAGGCCGTAATGGGGCGGATTTTTGCACCCGTGCCGCCAAAGGCAAGGCCGTGTGCCGCGGCAAAGGCCTCGGCCGCCTCGATCTTCTCAAAGGGGATGCCGGGGATCTCCACGGTCTGGCGTGAGGTGCAGATCAGCTTGCCGCTGCCAAAGGTTTCGGCGAGCGTGGCCATATCTTTAAAATTTTGCGGGGTAAAGACCGTGCCCACGGGCACCATGCGGCCCGAAAAGCAATCGGTGCCTCTGTTGCGCAGGAATCCGCGCCCCTTTACCTTCATAACCTCTTGAGGATCTAACATGGTCATTCTCCTTTAAACGTGTGTTCTGTAGCCCTATTTTATCATTTTCGCGCGGCCTTGTCAACAAGTTGGCAAAAAAGCAAAATTCATATTGACAACAGGGGTCTTTTGTGATAAAATTTCATTGTAACTAATAGCAAAGGAGACTTTTTCCGATGAAAAGAATCACCACCATCGAAACCAAGGATATTGCAAAAACCGTAAAGAACGGCGGCTGCGGCGAGTGCCAGACCTCCTGCCAGTCTGCTTGCAAAACCTCTTGCGGCGTTGCAAATCAGCAGTGCGAGAACAAGTAATTTGCCCTTGCTATAAAACGCTGCCGTTTTGGCAGCGTTTTATATTTATATTCGGAGGATACTATGGTACATCAATATAAACTGAACGGCTACAACATCGTGCTCGATACCTGCAGCGGCTCGGTGCACGCGGTCGATGAGGTGGCATACGACATCATTGCCATGTACGAGAGTGCCACGGCAGATGAGATCGTCGCGGCCATGCTTGAAAAATACGGTGAGCGCGAGGACGTGACGCGCGAGGAGCTTTTGCTCTGCCTTGCTGACGTGGAGGAATTGAAAAAAGCGGGCAAGCTCTTTTCCGCCGACCCTTACGAGAAGCTGGCCTATGAATATAAAAACAACAGCAACGTTGTCAAGGCGCTTTGCCTGCACGTGGCGCACACCTGCAACCTTTGCTGCGAATATTGCTTTGCGGGGCAGGGCAAGTATCAGGGCAAGGATGCCCTGATGAGCTTTGAGGTGGGCAAGCAGGCCTTTGATTTCCTCATTGCCAATTCGGGCACGCGCCGCAACCTGGAGGTTGATTTCTTCGGCGGTGAGCCGATGATGAATTTTGAGGTCGTGAAGCAGCTGGTGGCTTATGCGCGCGCCATTGAAAAGGAAAAGGGCAAAAACTTCCGCTTTACCTTTACCACCAACGGCGTGCTGCTCGACGATGAGGTGATGGAGTTCCTCAACCGCGAGATGAGCAACGTGGTGCTCTCGCTCGACGGCAGAAAAGAGGTCAATGACCGTTTCCGCAAAAACGCGGCGGGTCGCGGCAGCTACGACATCATCGTGCCCAAATTCAAAAAGCTGGTGGCGTCGCGCGGCGGCAAAAACTATTACGTGCGCGGCACCTTTACCCACGGAAACGTTGATTTTACCAACGACCTGTTTCACATGGCCGACCTCGGCTTCACCGAGCTCAGCATGGAGCCCGTGGTCTGCCCGCCCGACGACCCTTATGCCCTCACAAAAGCCGATCTCCCCGTGCTGTTCGAGCAGTATGAGCTGCTGGCAAAGGAGATGCTGAAGCGCGAAAAGGAGGGGCGTCCCATCACCTTTTATCACTATATGCTCGACCTCAAAAACGGCCCCTGCATTTACAAGCGCATCACGGGCTGCGGCTCGGGCACCGAGTATATGGCCGTGACCCCCGCAGGCGAGCTTTACCCCTGCCACCAGTTCGTGGGTGACGAGAAATATAAGCTCGGTGACGTATGGAACGGCGTCAAAAACACCGCCGTGCAGGACGAGTTCCGCAAATGCAATGCCTATGCCCGTCCCGCCTGCCGCGAGTGCTGGGCAAGAATGTATTGCTCGGGTGGCTGCGCGGCAAACTCCTACCACGCCACGGGCAGCATCGGCGGCGTGTACGAATACGGCTGCGAGCTCTTCAAAAAGCGCATCGAATGTGCCGTGATGATGCAGGTCGCAAGGTCGGAGCAGGTATGAAAACACCCATTGCAGATTTCGTGCGCCGTTACGCCGCAGGCGGCGGCGCACGCTTTCATATGCCGGGGCACAAGGGCAGACCCTATCTTGCGAGTATATGTACCGAAACGGGGCGCGTTTTTTCGCCCGAGGCGCTGGATATTACCGAGATCGACGGGGCTGACGTCTTGTATGATGCCGCAGGCATCGTTGATGAGAGCGAAGCAAACGCCACCGCGCTTTTCGGCACGGCGCACACCTTTTATTCGACCGAGGGCTCAACGCTTGCCATTAAAGCGATGCTCACGCTGGTGGCCACCGCGCTGCCGCGCGGCACGCGCCCGCATTTCCTTGCGGGCAGGAATGCGCACAAGGCCTTTTTGAACGGTGCCGCCCTGCTTGACGCGGAGGTCACCTGGATGCACGCCGATGAGGCGGCGCACCTGTGCGCCTGTCCGCTTTCGGCGGACGACGTGGAGAATGCCGTCAAACGGTGCGAGAAAAAGCCGCACGCGGTCTATCTCACCTCGCCCGATTACCTTGGCAACGTGGCGGATATTGCCGCCATTGCCGCCGTGTGTGACGCGGCAGGCCTGCCCCTGCTTGTGGACAATGCACACGGCGCGTATCTTGCGTTTCTTTCGGAAAACAGACACCCCATTGCCCTGGGGGCGACGATGTGCGCCGATTCGGCACACAAGACCCTGCCCGTGCTTACGGGCGGTGCGTATCTGCACGTGGCGAAAAAAGCCTCCGCACGGTATCTTGAAAACGCACGCCATGCGCTCGCCCTCCACGCCTCCACCAGCCCCTCGTACCTCATTTTGCAGTCGCTTGATCTGTGTAATGCGATCCTCGCTGACGATTACGCCGCGCGGCTTGCCGCCGCCGAGGCGCACGTGACGGTTACCTGCCGCGTGCTTGGCGCACACGGCTACCGCGTAGCCGCACGCGAGCCCTTAAAGTTGGTGATCGACGCGCAAAAAAGCGGCTACACGGGGGAGGAATTGGCAAAGATCCTTTCTCAAAGCGGCGTTGCGCCCGAGTTTGCCGACCGCGATTTTTTGGTGCTGATGTGCACTCCCGATAACAGCGAGACCGATTTTCTGCGTTTGGAGCAGGCGCTTTTGGCGCTGCCCCCGCGCGCGCCGCAAGAAAGTCTCACTCCACCCCCCGTTTTCCACCCAGTACGGGTGCTTTCGGTGCGTGAGGCCATGCTCGCTCCCGCCGAAACCGTGCCGCTTTCCCGCGCCTTGGGGCGCATTTGCGCCTCCCCCACCGTTTCCTGCCCCCCCGCCGTGCCCGTTGTGGTGGCAGGCGAGCGCATCGACGAAGCGGCACTCGCGCTGCTTGCCTATTACGGCGCCGATACGGTGCGCGTGGTGGAGGAATGAGCGAACGGGCGGAGCAAGCCCCGCCCCTACGTCAACCAAACAGAAGTCGCCATGTTCGTGCAAATCCGTAGGGACAGGCGTCCTCGACTGTCCGAGAGCGCAAACCATGCGGCAACTCGCCCTTTTTTTGAGCACCAAGCGTTTTGTGTTTCACAAAACGCTTGGTGCTCCCGTTTTGACGGTTTTAGCTATCATTTCGGGCGGAGCAAGCCCCGCCCCTACGAGGAAGAATGTGCGAACATTGCGGCAACCTGCGTCATTGATGTGCGGGATCGCAAACCATGGCCCCCTCCCGTTTTTGACAGATTTTAACCGTTATTGGGAAGACGCTCTCTTGCGCCGTTACCAAGAAAAAAGGACAGAGAATGCAAAGCATTCTCTGTCCTTTTTTGTTAGTGGCATTATTTCTTGCCGGTCTTTACAAACTCCAGCACCTGCTCCTTGGTCATGCCGTCAAGTCCGAGGCGATCAAGCTTGCGGCCAACCTGCCACCAGTCACGCTCGTGAATGTGGCTGTAGATGGTGATGATGGCGCGCATGGTGGGGGTAGCAACACCGCAGAGCTCAGCAATGGCAACCCACGGAACAAGGCCGTTGGGGCAGTCCTCGGTGAGGTAACGGTTCCAGATGTCGTTCGGGCCGGAGATCGCGGTCAGCGCCACGTCGCCGTGCATCTGCATGTAAAGCTCCTTCCAGTTGATCTGGTGGCCTGCGGGCTTGCCTGCAAAGTCCTCAATGGGGCGCAGGTCGTAGCCAAGAGCCTTACCGATCTCCTTGCGCTCACGGTCAAGTGCCACGTCAAGCTTAGCGGCACCTGCGGTGAAGTGCTCGTACATATGGAAGCCGCCGCGGCTCGGCTGCTCGATCATACCGATGTTGATCACGCAAGCGCCGGAGTGAAGCGCGGGGTTTACGAGCGAGAGACCGCACTCCAGTACGTCACGGTAGGTGTACTGGATCGGGATAAAGTCGTTGATATCGTCGTAGTAGGTGTCCTTTGCATCGGCGGGGAAGAAGGCCATGTTGATGGGGTTGATGCCCGAGCAGAATGCAAGACCCTCACCCTTGAGACGCGTGTCGTAGGGCAGGTTGTTTGCCTCGGCAATCACGGGGCACTCGTCACCGAGGATCTTCTTGAACACGAGGGCGGCGAATGCGCCGGGGTAGAGCACCAGCACCTGATCCTTGCGGATGATGCCCTTGAGCTGCTCTGCAATGGTCTCATGTGCAAAGGAGGGGGTAACGACCAGAATATAGGTCACGTCCTTGATGGCCTCGGCCAGGTTGTCGGTCAGCATGGCGATCTTGGCGGTGACGTTGAGAACACCCGTTACGCGAATGGTCTTGCTCTCCTTCAGCCAGCCCAACTTGCCGATAAAGGCGGATTGCTCATACATGTTGACCTCGTAGCCGCGGGAGGCAAGGTCAGCAGCCATGGTTTGCGCGCCGTTGCCGGCACCGATCAAAGCGATCTTTTTCATAGTTTTTTCTCCTTGTTTATGTTCTGTTTGTTTATGTTCTTTTCGGCTATAAAAATGAACTTACAAGCGCATTATAGCAAACAAATTTACAAAATGCAATAGCCAAAAGCAAAAATTTTTTGCGATTTTGTTCAAAATGCGAAAGTGGACAAAAATTGTCCTCACGTTCGCAAATTTTGGCAGATCTCCACGGCTTTTTCCAGCGTTTCGCCAAGGCCGCCCGCGCAGATCTCCTCATCGACGGTATAGTCGGCGTATTGCTCGTAAAGGGCGGCGCGCTCGCGGTAAAGGTCGGCAAGTGTAAATCCCTCGCGCAGCACCACGCCGCGGTTGACGTAATCGCCAAGGCGTCGGGTGAGGGTCTCGTAGCTGATCTTCAAATAGATCACCGTGCCGCTTTCTCTCAGGTGTGCCATGGCTTCCTTGCCGTACACCACGCTGCCGCCCGTCGAGATGACGGTATCCTTGACTTCAAGCGCAGCGCAGATCTCGTTTTCGATCTCCAAAAAACGCGCCATGCCGTCGGCTGCAATGATCTCATGCAACAGGCGTCCCTCGCGCTCCTGAATGACGAGGTCGCTGTCAAGAAAGCGCATACCGAGGCGCTTGGCAAGCAGCACGCCCACCGTGCTTTTGCCGCAGGAGGGCATGCCGATGAGAACAATGTTTTTCACAGCGTCACCTCGGCAAACAGGGGCAGATGGTCGGAGGCCACCACGCGGGGGGCGAAGGCACGCGTCGGGGTAATGGCGCCGCGCACGAAAATATAATCGATCTTGTGAGTGGGTGCGTGCGAGGGGAATGAGAGCTGACCGTCCTTAGCGTGTGCGGCGGTATCGGAAAAGGCGGCTGCGAGACGGCGATAGTGCACCGTGTCGGGGGTAATGTTAAAATCACCCATCAGCAAAAGGGGCGTGTCCGTGCGCGCGGCTTCCTCAAGGACGGTATCGACCGCAATGGTCTTTTCATCCTCGTTGAGGCCAAAGTGGCAGACCATCACGGTCAGCGCCTGCCCATGCACGTCAAGGTTGGCTACAAGCAGGGCGCGATCCTCATAGTGGCGCGCGCCCGCTACGCGATCCGTTTCCTTGATACAAAGCGGTACGGTGCGTGCGGCGGTGATGGGGAATTTGGAGAGTAGCCCGTTGCCGTATTCGCCGTATTTGTGGTAGATGCCGCGTGCAAAGGCACGGTAGGGGTAGCCGAGCGCTTCGCCAAGCACACGGGGCTGGTTGCCAAACGTGCTTTCCTCGTTGCCGTAGATCTCATTGAGAGCGCAGATATCGGGCGCGTGCTCGCGCAAAACGGCGGTGACCTCCGAAAGATCGACCTTGACCTCGCCCGTCGTGAGACGCAGACGGTGCAGCACACCGTGCTGGAGATTATAGGTGCCAACCTTTAATGTTGTGTTGCTCATGTTGTATCCTCGCTGTTTTGAAAGAGTTGAAGCTGATCGTAGAGCTTGCCGCGACGTCCTGCGGCGCGCAGCATCGAAACGGGGCGCACGGGGGCGCGCAAAAGACGGCGTATCACCCAAAACGGTACGAAAAACGCCAGCAAAACGGGGTGCTTTTCGCACATGGGCCATTCTCGTCGGCATTTGGCGGCCACGCCCGAGAGTGCCGTTCCCAGCGCGCTGCGCTGTTCCTCGCGGTGGAGCGTCACGATCCCGCTGCCCGCAAAGTCGGCATTGCCGCGACCGAAGTTGCCGCTTGCCATAAAATCGGCAAAAAGCGCGTCGGCGAGCGCTGCATCGCACTCCCCAAAGGGATTTTTCTCGGGGGACAGACCCAAATGGCGCACGGCGGCGGCCGTCACGGCGGCGGCAAAGCGGGCAAGGCCCACCTCGCGAAGCGTGTCGCGCAGGTCTTGGTGAAGGTCAGCCGAAAGGCTTGCCACAAACACCGCCCAGTCACAGACCTGGCGCAGCCCAAGGCCGCCCTCGCGCATATGCTGTTGCATATGGAGCAGTAAAATGAGGGCCTGATGCAGGTCGTCGGGAACGGGGATCTCATCACCGTTTAACGTGATATGGCGCGCGGTATCAAGCGTGTCGGCAAGCAGGTGTCGAAGCTGCTTTCCCACCGCGCCCTCGGGCAGACCCGATACGGTGCGGTGCAGTTCAATGACTACCACGCCGCGGCGGTAGGCCACGTGGTGGTCGCCCTCTTTATCGGCGCGGGTATAGCCGTTTTTCTCAAGATACGCGCCAACGGTGGGGATATTTGCCTCATGCAGCAGGCAATCAATGTCTCCTGCTACGCGCAGGTCGGGCGTGGGGTAGAGCGCCGCGACGCTCTCACCCTTTAAAATCACGGCAGGGATGCCGCTTTTCGCCAGATGGGCGCAGAGCGCAGCGCGCGCGGCGGCAAGCGCCGCGTTTTGCCGCAGGAGCGTAACGGTCTTATCCTGCAGGTCAAGGAGGCGTTCGCCCTCAAGGGCATCCTCGGGCAGCGCGGTCAGCGCTTCCCCCGCCACGCCAAACACCATGTGGCGCTCGGCCTCGTCAAGCACGGCACCAAGATCGGTATCCTTTGGCAGGTCAAGGGGCTTGTCAAAGAGTGCCGTTGCCAGCAGCGCGGCGAGTGCATCTTCGGTTTTGCGTGCGTCTTTTTCTTTTTGTTCCTCGCATTGCCGCTCGAGGAACAAAAAGATCATGACGGCAATGAGCTCATAGGGCAGGGGGCAAAACTCGCCCGGATTGACCTGCGACATGAGAAACAGACCGATATAACAGAGCCCAAGGGCGCGACCGAGGGGGTCCTTGTTTGCCGCGATCAGCCGGCCGCGCTGTAGGAAGAGCAGCAGATAAGCGGCTGTGCCGACAAGGCCGAGGCCTGCCACGATCTGCGGTATCATCATGTGATACCAGTTCATGGCAAAGGCTTTGGGGTCGTAGATATCGGCGTTGCCCGTGTAGCCGAGCCCCACACCGAAAATGGGATGACCGATAAAATCGGTGAGGGCGCGGCGCAGCAGCAGCACGCGCGGCTCGTCGCCCACGATAAAGCCATCCTCAAAGCGGTAGAGATAGAATTTGAGGAAAAAGCCGATGGCGCAGAGCGCCGCCAGCGAAAGCACGCCGAGCAGGATGAGATTGCGGCGAAGGTGTTTTTTGTCGCGGCGCAAAAAATAGAGATAGCACAGGGCAAAGAGCGCCACGCCCGCAAGCAGTCCTCCGCGCGAGCCCGTCATCAGCAGCGCCAGTAAAAACAGCAGCGCGGGCAAAAGATGCCGCAGCTTGCCGCCCGTTGCCGCGTGGTAAAAGGGTGCGGGGAGACCGAGGAGCAAAAAGGTGGCGTAAACGTTGCGGTTGTCGATGCTGAAAAGCACGGGGTGTCCGAGGGTTTTGAGATCCGAGATCAGCCACGAGACGCGCACCGCGTAAAAGGTAAAGGTGAAAAAGGCGGCGTAAATGCCGACGAGATAGAGCGCACGCAACAAAAGCACGCGCAGGTCACAGTCGCGCGGCTTGGCGGCGGCAGCGCGGAGCAGCAGATAAAGCCCCACCATGCCAAAGCCGAGGCCGAGGACGTAGTAAAGCGCGGCAGGCGAAAAATATTCCTTTGCCGTCAGACACCCAACGCCCCCGAGGGTCACCGCCACCGATACGGCCAGCAATGGGCGAAGCGAAGCGCCCGTCGTGAAGGTGCCGCGATAGCGGATGAAGTGAAAGAGCAGGGCGGCTGCGGCGGGCAGGGCCATCGGGGCATAGGGGATAAAGAGCGCGTAGCCGTCGTAGCAGGAGGAGACCAGCACCGTCAGCAGCAAAAAGGGTGTGGTGGTGGCAAAGGTATCCTCGTCGGTCAGCAAAATGAGGATCAGCAGCCACACCATCACCAGCGCGGCGATCACCACCACCGTGCCCGCCGCCCCCTCCTTTGCGGGGGTCTCGGGCGAGGAGAGGAAATCCAGCCATTGCGAAAGAGCCGTCGCGCCGCAGGCAAGCACCAGCAGCAGCGTCGAAAAGAGGGGCGAGTGCCAAAACGCGCGCAAGCGGCAAAGCCACGGCGCTGAGCCCCCTTGTTCAATTGTCGGGAGAGCCGTTGTCACGGTGCTCACCTCGCTTTCATTGCTGTTTTCGTTTCATTGCCGCGAGATATGCGTCCTTGGTGCGCGTGGCAAGCGCCTCGCGCGAGAAGCGCGAAAGGCGCGCGGCGGCAAGCGTGGGGTCAGCCTGCAATTTACCTGCCACGGCGCGCGCCATCAGCGCGGCCAAGGCGCTTTCGTCGCCAAGAGGGTAAAAATAACCGTAATTGCCCGAAACCTCGCGGTTGGTGGGGATATCGGAGAGAATGAGGGGCAGGCCTGCGGCCATGGCCTCTGTCTGCGGCGACCCGAACCCCTCGTAAAGAGAGGGGAACACAAAGGCGGCAGCCTCGCCGTAAAGCTTTTGGCGGTCGGCGGCCGAGACGTAGCCCGCAAGGCGGATATCCGCCCCAGTCTGTGCTTTGTTGATCAGCTTTGTGAGCTCTTCCGCGCCAAAGCCCTCTCTGCCTGCCAGCACCAGCGCGTAGCCCCGCGCCGCAGGGCAGGTCTTTTGCAAAAGGAGATAGGCGCGCAGGAGGTCGGTGAGGTTTTTGCGCCGTTCCACGGTGCCGACGAACAGGAAAAATTTGCGTTTTTCAAGCCCCGATAGGGCCTTGTTTTCATAAACGGGGGGCGTGGTGGGTGCGATTGCCGCCGCATCGTGTGCGGGATAGACCGCCGCCACGTGCGCAGCCGCCTCGGGGAAACGTGCGACAAGCTCCCGCTTCATGCTTTCCGAGACCGTGAAGATGAGGTCGGCGCGCTTGACGGCGCGGCGAATCATGAAGCGATTGTAGGCGGCGTAGGCACGGGGGAGCGTTTCGGGGTGGGTAAAGGCGGCGAGATCGTGCACCGTGACCGCCGCCACGGTGTTGTTCGGCACTTTTCGGGGCATGGCGTAGTTCGCATAGTGCACCACGTCAAAGCCGCCGAGCTTTTCGCGGTATGCGCGCGAACCGAGATAGGCAAGATACGCCGCGCGCGCCTTCTTGCGCGAGCCGTGTGCGGAAAAGTCCTCGCGCGTGACGTTGGTATCGGGTAGGGCCGAAAGCGCCTCGCCGAGCGCCGCAGCATAGTTGCCGATGCCCGTGCCAACGCCCTTTTGTAATCCGTCATCGAGTAAAATTTTCATCATGTCACCTTATAGGCCAAGCTGCCCGAATGCATCAAAGATCTGCGGCCACGAGAAGTTTGCCGCTGCAAAGCGGCGCGCGGCCTCGCCGATCGTGTTGCCGAGCGCAGGGTCAGCGAGCAAAAGCTCTGCTGCCGCCGCCAGCTCCCGCGGCGTGTTGGCTATCAGAATTTCGGTACCGTTTTCGGCTCCGATGCCCTCGGCCCCCACGTCGTTGGTCACCACGGGGAGCGCGGCGGCCATGGCCTCCAGCACCTTGGTTTTCAGCCCCGTGCCAAAGGCAAGGGGGCAGAGTGAAAATTGCCACGTGGCCATCACCGAGGGGAGCGCTTCCACCTCGCCGAGCACGCTGACGCGGGTGTTTGCGGCAAAGCGCGCACGCACCTCGTCGGGGCAGGGGCCCACCACCTCAAGCGTGAGGGGAGATTTGATCAGCGGCAGCACCTGCTCTGTGATATGATCGAGCGCCGCCACGTTGGCCGCCACGTGCAAATTGCCTACGAAGCCGCACACACCGGGGCGTTTCGCCGCGTTTGGCACGGTAAAGGCCGTGATGTCCACGCCCGTGGGGACGGTGACGGCAAGGGGCTTGCCAAGGGCGCGGTTGAGGCGCGCGGTCTCGCGTGCCGAGACTAAGATCACACCGTCTGCGGCTGCGGCATGGTGCAGTTCCGCGCGCCAGAGGCGCTTTCGCTCGCTTTTCAGGATCGCCTTGCCCAAGCGCCCGTGGCAGAGCAGCTTTTCGGCAAAGGGGGACATACCGCCCGCATAATGCCCCGCAATGCCCGTGCTGCCGTCAAAGTGCTTTAACTGGCGGGCATAGCGCACCGAGAGCAGGTCGTCAAGGTCGAGAATGCACCTTGTGCTCCCGAGAAACGGGGTCATGTAGGGGGCGAGGCGGATCATGTCAAAGAGGATCACGTCGGGCTGCCATGCATGGACCAGCTCCGCTAAGCGGCGGCGGTTTTCGGGGCTGTCGTAGAGTGCGGACTGAAAGGGGGTGCCGCGAAAGAGGGCACGCGTGAGGTTCAGAACCTTGCGCGGGGCGCTGATAGGGGCGGCCACGTGCACCTCGGCAATAAACGGGGGCTTGTCCGTGCCGTCGCGCGGCTGATCCCATTCGGGAAAGGCAAAGAGCGCCACCTCATAGCCGTATTGCTCGGCAAGGCCGCGGCAGTAATGATACAGCGACACGCGACGGCCGCTGTTCGCGGGCCACGGCAAGCGCGACGTGACGAATAATAAGCGCTTCGGCATACGGCTACCCCCCTTTTACTAAAGATAATTATACAGAATACATTATACACCCAAAATTCGGTTTTGGCAAGAGGGGGCCGAGAAGATGTTTGGGGAGGATTGACAAGAGGATTGACAAGGCGCCTGCTCCTACGGGTTTGTGCGAACCATGCGGCGACACGCCCAATTCGGTGTAGGGGCGGGGCTTGCTCCGCCCGAAAGCAACGATGAAAAAAACAACGAAACGGGAGGACACAAGGCCCTCCCCTACGAGGGAGAATGTGCGAACAGGGTGCGAGGAGAGATGGCGAGTGCGAGGGGGAATGTTGCGCGTACTCCTTCACCCGCTGCGCGGGAGCCCCCTCGCTAAGGGAACCATGGATGGGGAGTGCGAACAATGCGGTGATGTGCGAACCATGCGGCGACACGCCCAATTCGATGTAGGGGCGGGGCTTGCTCCGCCCGAAAGCAACGATGAAAAAAACAACGAAACGGGAGGACACAAGGCCCTCCCCTACGAGGGAGAATGTGCGAACAGGGTGCGAGGAGAGATGGCGAGCGCGAGAGGGAACGTTACGCGGGCCCCTCCACCCGCTACGCGGGAGCCCCCTCCCGGAGGGAGCCAAGGGCAGCGCGAAAACACCTTTCAGTTGCTTTTTTGTGCCGGCGCGGAGCGTTCGGCGGAGCCGAGGGGTGGCGGAGCCATGGGGCGGATGCCCTCTCGCGCGGGCGCGCTCCTTTTGCTCCGCTCAGCTCCGCTCCTCTTATCTTTGCTTATCTTTGCTTTTCTTTTCTTTGCTTTTCTTGGGGGGTAGGCACCCTTCCCCCTACCCCCCTCGGGTGCCACCACCCTACTCTCGGTGGATCGCGCCGCGCGTTGCCCCTAAACGGGGCGGCTTGATCCGGGGGCAATCATGGCGGCGCAGTTTGCCGTCAAGGCTTGTGAAATAAGGGCTGCGGGGTTTGGCTGCACCGAGGGGCAATCGGCGCGGCAGCAGCTTTTTTGCTCTGCTTTTGTGTGTGTTAGGGGTGGCGCACCAATCGCAAAAAATAAAAAATTGCGGCTTAACCAAGAAGTTTTTTCATGTTTGTTCTCCTTTTTTCTGTGTTTTGTTTTCCTTTGTTCTGCGTTTTGTTGCCTTTATGGTAGCTTTATTATAACAATTTCGCGCCTTTTTGTCGTCAACTGCGGGAGAAAAGGCAAGCATCCTGTGAGTTTTGTGTAAAAGAAACTGCGGTTTTGCGTACGAAGGAGCTTTTGCATTTAAAAGTTTTGCTGTTTTTTGCGATATAAATTATGGTATAAATTTTTCTCTCCCCACTTGACAGACGGCGCGAATAGTGCTACAATATCCGTGTATAATATTTTCATAGGCGATGATGGAAAAAAGTAGCTGCGAGGGCAATTACAGAGAGCCGTGGGGGCTGGAAGCACGGTATTGCCGCGCAGGGAAAGAACATTCCGGAGCTCTCAACCGAACCCGTCTGCCGGCGGCAGTAGATTTGAGCGTGGCGGCACGTTACAGCCGAGGGGCATTTTTGAAAAGTGCCCATGAGGAGCGAAAGCTCAAATGCGGGTGGTACCGCGAAGGATCTTCCTTCGCCCCGAAAGTGCGCGGCACTTTCAGGGGCGTTATTTTTTTGCAACTTCAAGATTTGCGAAAATCAGCCTTCTCCTGTGGGAGAACGGAAAAGTGCAAGCTACTCACCCACCGCAAGCGGTCCCCCCTCCCTCGCAAGGGAGGGCAACAGCCTGCGTGGACATAGCGGCATTGTTTGCACGATAAGCCTTCTCCTGCGGAAGAAGGGGGACCACGGAGTGGTGGATGAGGAGATAGCAAAAACACTTTCTTCGGTAAAAAAAGTCAATTTTTTCGGAAAAGGAGACAGCATGTATCCATACAACAAGCGTCTTGTACACAATGCGCAAACACTCCGAAAAAACATGACAGCGGAAGAAAAGCGCTTGTGGTATGATTTTCTAAGATTGTTGCCCGTTACCGTAAAACGGCAAAAAAACATTGAAAACTATATCCTTGATTTTTATATTGCGAGTGCCAAGTTGGCCATAGAGATTGACGGTGCACAGCATTCCTTGCCCGAAAACAAGGAGGCAGATGCCGAGAGGGATGCTACACTTTCTCGACGGGGAATAACGGTTTTAAAATATACAAACAAGGATATCAATGAACGCTATCATGCGGTGTGCGAGGCTGTGTTAGATATTCTCCAATTGACAGCAAGCGATTTAAAAATCAAAGCATCTTCATTCAAAGAATGAGGAGCGGCTTTGGAGGGGGATATCCTCATCTCGAGAATTTGCGAGAATTCTTCCGGAGGTGGACGATGCTTTGCATCGGGCATCCTCATCCACCACTAACGTGTGTCCCATAAAGAACGCTACGGCGTTCCTCGAAAAGAATTCGCACGCGAATTCTTTAGCCTTCCCCTGCTTGGGGAAGGCAGAGTTGGTGCAAACAGGTTGCGCCGAGCGCTAAGAGCGCGAGGCGGCTGCCTGTAACCAAACGTTAAACAACAATTTTGTAAAAATTCCGAAAGGAGCTTCAATATGAAAAGAACGATTTATTGCGGACTTGTGCGTGAGGCGCACATCGGCACCGAGCAGCGTGTGGCCGGTTGGGTCTTGAACAAGCGCGATATGGGCGGCGTCATTTTCATTGACCTGCGCGACCGCGAGGGCGTGGTGCAGGTGGTGTTTGATGCGGCCAACCTCACGGCAGAGGATTTTGCCGTGGCCGAGAGCCTGAGAAACCAATCGGTGATCTCCGCATGGGGCGGTATCCGCCTGCGCGACGCCGAGACCGTCAACCCCCGTATTGCCACGGGCACCGTGGAGATGATGGCCACGGGTATTGAGCTGCTGTCGCAGTGCGATCAGCTCCCCTTCTCGCCCGAGGATAACCAGAACACGCGCGAGGATCTGCGCCTCAAATACCGCTACATTGACCTGCGCCGACCCTCCATGTACCACAATCTGAAGACCCGTGCCTTTATCCAGCGCACGGTGGAGCAGTACCTCACCGACAACGGCTTCCTTTGCGTGGAGACCCCCATGCTCTGCAAATCCACGCCCGAGGGCGCGCGCGACTATCTCGTGCCCTCCCGTGTGCATCCCGGCAGCTTTTATGCGCTGCCCCAGTCTCCCCAGATCTACAAGCAGCTTCTGATGGTGGGCGGCATTGACCGCTATTATCAGGTGGCGCGCTGCTTCCGTGACGAGGATCTGCGCGCTGACCGTCAGCCCGAATTTACCCAGGTGGATATGGAGATGTCCTTTGTTGAGCAGGAGGACGTCTTGCAGCACCTTGAGGGTATGTTCAAGGATCTGTTTTTCAAGGTCAAGGGCATTGATATCAAGGAGCCCTTCCAGCGCATTACCTGGCACGAGGCCATGGATAAATACGGCTCGGACAAGCCCGACCTGCGCTTTGAGCTGCCGATCGTGGACGTGACCGATCTTGCCGCCGCCTCCACCTTCTCGGTGTTTAATTCCGTCACCAAGCAGGGCGGCGTGGTGCGCGCCATCTGCGTGCCCGGCGCGGGCGAAAAATTTGCCCGTACCGATATCGAAAACCTCACCGAGACCGCCATCACCTTTGGCGCAAAGGGCATGGCTTGGATCCTGCTGCGTGCCGACGGCACCGTCAATTCGATCCTGCCCAAGTACTTCAGCGAGGAGGGCTTCCGCGCGCTGCTTGACCGCCTTGGCGCAAAGCCCGGTGACTTCATCCTGTTCTCGGCCGATAAGCTCGCAACCGTGCGCAAGGTGCTCGGCGCGTTGCGCTTGACGGTGGCAGATATGCTTGACCTGCGCCGCAAGGATGAATTTAAGTTCCTGTTTGTCACGGACTTCCCGCAGTTTGAATATTCCGAGGAGGAGGATCGCTTTGTGGCGACCCACCACCCCTTTACCATGCCCTATCCCGAGGACGTGCAGTATCTTCTGACCGACAAGGCAAGGGTGCGCGCACAGGCCTACGACGTGGTGCTCAACGGTATTGAGCTGGGCTCCGGCTCTGTTCGTATCCACAACCGCGACGTGCAGAACGTGATGTTTGAGGCGCTCGGCTTCTCGAAGGAGGAGATCGAGGATCGCTTTGGCTTCATGGTCGGTGCGTTCCGCTACGGCACGCCCCCCCATGCGGGCTTTGCCTTCGGTCTTGACCGCTTTGTGATGATCATGGTGGGTGCGGATAGCCTAAGAGAGGTAATCGCATTCCCGAAGATCAAGGATGCCTCCTGCCCCATGACCGATGCCCCCACGCCGGTGGATGCTTCTCAGCTTGAGATCCTTGGTCTTGGCAAGGCCATAGAGGAGAGCACAGGTGGCAAAACGGGTGGCAAAAAGGCCGCGCCCACGGTTGACGTTGAGCGCATTGCCGACCTTGCACGCCTGTCGCTTTCGGGCGAGGAGAAGGCGCGCGTGGCCGCGGATATGAGCGCGATCATCGGCTTTGCCGATCAGCTCTCGGCGGTGAACACCGAGGGCATTCAAGAGGCTACCTACGTGGTAGATCTTAAAAACGTGCTCCGCGAGGATGAGCCCGAAAATGACTTCGCGCGTGACGATCTGCTTGCCAACGCCAAGACCCATGCCGAGGGCTACGTGACCGTGCCCCGTGTGGTAGAAGGATAAGGAGGAGATATGATGAGTGATCTGTTAAAAATGAATCTGTCGGAGCTCTCCTCGGCGCTTGCTGCCAAAAAGATCTCTGCCGCAGAGCTGACCAAGGCATACGTTGCCTCTATTGAGAAAAACGAGCCCCGTGTGGGGGCTTATATCTCCACCGACGCGCGCCGCGCGCTCGACATGGCCATTGCCGTGGACAAACGCCGCGCAGCAGGCGAGGCGCTTTCTCCCCTTGCGGGCATCCCCATGGGCGTGAAGGACAACATCTGCACCAAGGGCGTTGCCACGACCTGTGCCTCGAAGATGCTGGCCGACTACGTGCCGCCCTATGACGCGCACGTGGTAGAGCGCTTGCAGGATGCCGGGTTCGTGATGCTCGGCAAGCTCAATATGGATGAGTTTGCCATGGGCTCCACCACCGAAAACTCGGCCATGAAAATTACCCACAACCCGCTTGACACCGCACGCGTGCCGGGTGGCAGCTCGGGCGGCTCTGCCGCCGCCGTGGCCGCCTTTGAGGCCGCATATACCCTCGGCTCGGATACGGGTGGCTCGATCCGTCAGCCCGCCGCCTTTTGCGGTGTGGTCGGTATGAAGCCCACCTACGGCTCGGTTTCCCGTTACGGCCTTGTGGCCTTTGCTTCCTCGCTTGACCAGATCGGGCCCCTGACGCACACGGTGCGCGACAACGCCATGGTGCTGAATGCCATTGCGGGGCACGACAAGCGTGACGCGACCTCGATCGATCGCACCTACGGCGATTTCTCTGCCGAGATCGGCAAGGGTGTCAAGGATCTTGTTATCGGTATTCCGAAGGAGTTTTTCGGCGAGGGTATTGCCCCCGACGTGAAGGAGGCTGTGCTGAATGCCGCCGCACGGTATGAGAAAATGGGCGCGAGACTCGAAGAGGTCTCGATGCCTGCCATCGACCATGCCCTGGCGGCCTATTACGTCATTTCCAGCGCTGAGGCTTCCTCTAACCTTGCCCGCTTTGACGGCGTGCGCTACGGCTACCGTACCGCAGAGTTTGAGGACATTGCCGAGCTTTATAAGAAGAGCCGCTCCGAGGGCTTCGGTGCCGAGGTCAAGCGCCGCATCATGCTCGGTACCTTTGCGCTCTCCTCGGGCTACTACGATGCCTATTATAAGAAAGCGCTGCAGGTGCGTGCGTTGGTGCGTGCCGACTACGATCGCGTGCTCACGAAATGCGACGTGATCCTCTCGCCCGTTGCCCCCACCGTGGCTTACAAGCTGGGCGAGAAGAGCAAAAATCCGCTTGAAATGTATATGGGTGACGCTTACAGCGTGCCCGTAAACGTCGCGGGTATTCCCGCACTCGCGCTGCCTTGCGGCAAGGGCGAGGGCAATATGCCCGTGGGGCTTCAGCTGATGGGCAAGCCCTTCAGCGAGGCGCTGCTTTACCGCGTTGGGGCGGCACTTGAGGACGATATGGGAGGTAAATGGGCATGACACTTTACAAGGGTTATGAAATGGTGATCGGTCTTGAGGTACACGTTGAGCTTAAGACCAAGACCAAGATCTTTTGCTCCTGCCCCACGACCTTTGGTGCAGAGCCGAACACGCAATGCTGCCCCGTGTGCATGGGTTACCCCGGCACGCTGCCCGTGCTCAACAAAAAAGTGGTGGAGTACGCCGTGAAGGCGGGTCTTGCCACCAACTGTAAGATTGCAAACTATTCCAAGGAGGATAGAAAAAATTACTTCTATCCCGACCTGTCCAAGGCCTACCAGATCTCGCAGTACGATCTGCCCCTTTGCGAGCACGGCTGGCTTGACGTGGAGACCGAGGAGGGCGCCAAGCGCATCGGTATTACCCGTATCCACATTGAGGAGGACGCGGGCAAGCTGGTGCACGACGATAAACACGGCACCATGATCGACTGTAACCGCTGCGGTGTGCCGCTCATTGAGATCGTGTCCGAGCCCGATATCCGTTCGGCCGAGGAGGCTAAGGCTTATCTCCAAAAGCTGCGCGCCATCATTCTTTACACGGGTGTTTCCGACTGCAAGATGCAGGAGGGATCGCTTCGCTGCGACGTGAACCTTTCGGTACGCAAGGCGGGCGAGGAAAAATTCGGCACGCGTACCGAGATGAAGAACCTCAACAGCTTCCAGTTTATCGTCAAGGCCATCGAGTACGAATACAAGCGTCAGGTCGATGCCATTGAGGCGGGAGAGGCCATCGTGCAGGAAACTCGCCGCTTTGACCCCGCCACGGGCAAGACCTACACCATGCGCTCGAAGGAAAATGCCAACGATTACCGCTATTTCCCCGACCCCGACCTGCCCCCCATCGAGCTCTCCGAGGCCGCCATCAAGGCGCTGGGTGACGAGATCCCCGAGCTGCCCGACGCGCGCAAGAAGGTCTATATGGAAAAATACGGTCTTACCGCCTATGACGGCGAGGTGCTGACCTCGGATAAGGCCATGGCCGACTATTTTGAGAAGGCTGCCGCCACCACAAAGCACCCCAAGCTTGCGGCAAATCTGCTTATTTCCGAGTTTATGCGCCTCATTGAAAGCGAGAGCTTTTCCTGCCCCGTTTCGCCCGAAAACCTCGGTGAGCTCGCCACGCTCGTGGGTGACGACGTCATCAACAGCTCGACGGCCAAGAAGCTCATTAAAGAGATGTTTGAAACAAACGCCTCTCCGAAGCAAATCGTGGAGGAAAAGGGCCTCGCGCAGATCAATGACGAGGTGCTGCTCGGCCGCCTGGTTGCCGAGGCTGTTGCCGCCAATCCCAAGGTCGTTGCCGACGTGAAGCGCGGCAAGCCCGCCGCTGCCAAGTCGATCGTTGGCGTGGTGATGGGCAAGACCGCAGGCAAGGGCAATCCCGTGATCATCAACCGTCTGCTTGAGGAAGAGCTGAAAAAGTATTAAAACGCGGCACGTTGTGCCCGAAATAAAAGGGGCTGGGTCAATGAATCAGTCCCTTTTTTGCGCACTTGACAAGCGCCCGCCAATAGGATATAATGAAATTACATTCATATCAAGGAGGACCGATTATGAACAATATGATCGCCAAGCAGCAAAGTGACGCCAAATACAAAAACGCCCGCGCCTCGCTGCTGTCCATTGTGGTCTTATCCGCCGTGAACATTTTTTCCATCAGCTTTGCGGATATCTATTTTCTGTTCTCGTCCTATATTACGCAGGTCCTTGCCGCCTCGGGTGCGGTGCTCTATGCCGAGACGGGATGGGCGCTGTACCTGATCGTTGCCATCGTAATGGCTCTCATCAGCGTGGTGCCGTATCTGCTGTTTTACATCTTTTCGAAAAAGCATCCCGGCTGCATGATCGCGGCATTGGTGCTCTTTTCGGTGGATTCGCTCTTCTTTCTCGTTGATTTTGTGCTTCTTTTGATGGCAGGCGACCTTTCCTTTTTGGTTGATCTTGTGTTCCGCGTCTGGGCGCTTGTTTCTCTTGTCGTGGCTGTCAAATACGGCTTTGAGGCGAAAAAGCAGGCTGCGATTGCCGATGCTGATCCCTCGCCGGTCTATACCAGCGAAATGGCCGAGCAATACGCCGCCAATGCCGCCATACAGCGCAGCCTCACCCTCAGCCGCCCCAAGCGCTTTGCGGGCATGGCCGCGCGTATCGATTGCTATCTTGACGGCCGTAAGGTGGGCGAGCTGAAAAACGGCGCCAACGTGGCGCTCACGATGGATGCCAATGCACACGAGCTGCTGGTACGCTTGCCCAACGGTGTGGCCGTGGGCGGCACCAATATTGCCGAGGGACCCGAAAGCAAGAGCTATGAGGTAGCCCTCAAAACGGGTGGCTTTACCGCAAGCATTGTCGTGACCGAGCAGCCTGTTACCCCCACAACGTAATAAGAAAAAACAATAAAAGCGAGCAAGCAGCCATAATGGCTGCTTGCTCGCTTTTTGTTAGTGCCTTTAGGCCGCCCCGCGCGAAGCGCGAAACAGACAACCACCCGCTATGCGGGTGGGCAATAAAGGTTATCCCCTTGCTTTGGAGCAGATGTAACATAAGCCTTCTCCCGCTGGGGAAGGCTTACTGTTGTTTGCGCTTTCGGATTATGGAGGGGAATTTTGCTCAAAGCTTTTGCAAAGCAAAAGCCAGCGGCCCCCCGCGCTGGCCGGTACTATTGGGCTTTTAGCCCTTGTGCATACCACCCGTTTGACGGGTGGTTATGATTAGTGGTTAAAGGAGCCACTTGCCGTTTTGCATGACACGTGTGGGGGCGTCGGCGGTTTCGCAGGGGAGCAGGAAGAGGTTGGCGTGTGCGCCGACGGCGAGTGTACCGTATTCCGTTTCCATGCCGAGGTAGGCAGCCGGGGTACGGGTGGCCGAAAGGAGCGCTTGACCAAAGGAAATGTGGCAGAATGCGGCGAGATTTTGCACGCCCTTCAGCAAATTCAGCGTGCTGCCCGCAAGGTGCCCGTCAAGGGTCAGCGCCATGCCGTCCTTCACGATCGCGGGCTGGCCTGCGATCTCGTAGGTGCCGTCGGGGCAGCCCGTGCCCGCCATCGAGTCGCTGACGAGAATAAAGCGATCGGCGCCCTTGCAGCGATAGGCAAGGCGTACCATTTCGGGCGCGATATGCATACCGTCGCAGATCAGCTCGACGTATGCGCCATCCTCCGTGAGGGCTGCGGCCACGGGGCCGCCCTCGCGGTGGTGCAGGGGCATCATGGCATTGTAAAGGTGGGTAAAGCAGTCTGCCCCGCGCGCGAGCGCCTCCATGGCCGTTTGATAGTCGGCCTCGGTGTGCGCGATCGAAAAACGGATACCGTTTTCGCGGCAAGCGGCAATAAAGCTGCCGTCGGCGTCGCATTCGGGTGCGGCGCTGACTTTGAGAATGGGCAGGGGGGAGGCGTCACACAGCTCCGAGAGCTCCGCCACGGTGGGGGTGCGCAGCAGATCGGGCGCGTGTGCACCGCGCTTTTTAAGGGAAAGCCAGGAGCCCTCGATGTGAATGCCGATATAGGAGGGGGAGTTGCAGGCGGCAATGCGCGAGAGCGCCTTTTTCCAGTTCTCGGTGGTGTCGGAGGCGAGGGTCGGGAGCACGGTGGTCACACCGTTTTTGGCGTAATCGGCGGCCATTTTCAGCATCATGTCTTCGTCTGCCTCGCAGTAATCACCGCCCGCGCGGCCGTGGGTGTGGATATCAAGCAGGCCGGGGCAGAGCAATGCGCCCCCGCCGTCCACGACCTCGTCAACATCACAGGGCGCCGCGATGCGGCCGTTTTCCACGTAGATCTCACCCTCGGCAAAGCTGCCGTCCCTTTGATGTACTTTTACGTTTTTGATCAGCATTTTCATATCACAGTCCTCTTAACAATGCTTCGTATTTGGGCAGGAGCCATTCGTAGGCCTCCTTGGAAAAATGGCGGTTCGGCTGCTCGAGGCCGAGCGAGAGCCCCTCGTCCATCCAGGCAAGGTGGGCGGGGTTCTGGAAGGAGATGCCGCAGCCGTGGTAATTGTCAAAGCAGGGCAGCGACCACTTGGCGCAGATCTCCTGCATGGCAACGACGTAATCAATGTCCGAGAGCCCGAGCTCATTGATCTCGGGATAACGGTTATAGTTGGTCATAAACAGGATCTTGGCCTTGGGATATTTTTTCGTGAGACCCGCGATCAGCACGTTGAGCGCACCCTTAAAGGTGGCAATGTTGTCGCTGTCGTTTCCGCCGATGGGCACGCGCAGGCGGCGGTCATTGGCACCGCCCAGCACCACCACGTAATCGGCGCCGTCGGGCATATCGGCGTAGCGGATGCACATCGGAATTTGCTGCGGCTCACGCTCTTGCTTCGCAACGGGGTTTCCGTTTTTGCCGAAATTGTGTACCGTCATGCCGCATTTTTTGCCAAGCAGATTCGGCCACGTGAAGTCGTTGCCGAGCTTGTTGCCGTAAATGAGCGAGTCGCCGAGGGCGACGAGGGTTTTTCCCTGTAAGATATCGTGTTCCATCATGTTCTCCTTATATTCTTCGCACGGCACCCGAAAGCGGCGTGCCCGCGCGATAGGCTTGGATGATTTTTTCGGCCTCGGCGGCACTCTCCACGGTAAAAATGAAGTGGCCGCCCGTGATGCCCGTGCGTCTGAGCTCATTTAGCTTGTCACTCATGCCCGTGGGGCGACTGTTGACAATGACGCTGCGGTGAGGTGCTTCGCGCAAAACGGGGAATTTTTCACCGCGCCTGTCCACGAGCACGGTCTGCCCGTTTCGGCAGGTCTCGCAGCCGCCGAGCTCGCGGCCAACGCACTTTTCAAGCGTCATGAGGGGAATGCGTCCGTACACAATGGCATCGGCGGGGCCGCGCAGATCACGAAGCTGCGGGAGCGTGAGCTCGGGGGAGAGGAGCACGTCGGCAAAGCCCATGTCAAGCAGTACGGCGAGCGCTTCGGAATTGGTGACGTTCAGGCGAAAGTCGCCGTGCGGCACAAGCCCCGCCTCGCGCACCAGCGAAAGGTGCCCCACGTTGCCGCAAAGTGCCACCGTGGCCCCCCGTTTTGCCGCATCTTTTAACTGAGCGAGCACAGCCTCGCGTTCGCTGTCAAAGATCACGGTGGGGAGCACCACGCCGTCGGCTACGGGTGCGTAGCGGTCAAGCGGCAGATAGATATGCGCAAAATAATCCTTTGCGGCAGGCGGGATGCCGTCTGCGTGCGCAAAGCGTGCGGTGGGACGCGCGGGACGCTTGCCCTGCGCGCGTCGCGGCAGGTAGGTCACGGGCGCGGTTTGCACAGGTGACGGCACGAGCGCTTCGAGCGCCGCACGGCGCAGGGCATTGAGGCGCGAAACCGGCACCATCAGCCCCCCGTCAAGCACGGTGGTGAAGTCGGCCACCTCGTAAGGCGTGCCGCCAAGGCGGCAGAGCTTTTCGCGCACGGCGGCAAGCTCCATCGGCGCGGTTTGAGCCACAAGGGGCGGCTCGCCCGTCACCGTGACGGTCTTATCACGTGCCGTTGCGGTCAGCGTGATGGGCTCATTCTGCTTCATGGTAAAGTGCAGGATGAGGGGGACGCGGCGGGTAAGGTCGGTGAAGGGCGCGGTGGCGCGGCTCTCCTCCTTGTCGGCCTCGGAGCGCACGCCAAGCATGCCGCGTCCGATCTGCTCGGTAAAATAGGCATCGGTAAAGCCGCCGCGGGAGAAAATGGCGGCAAGCTCGGCCATTTCGGCATCGCTTGCGGCGCGGCGCTCGTCAAGCAGACGGCGCCAGATGCGTACCACGTCGCGCACGTATTCGGGGGATTTGAGGCGTCCCTCGATCTTCAGCGAATGCACGCCCATATCAATGAGCGCGGGTACGTGACGCGCAAGGGACAGATCCTTTAGGGAAAGGGGATAACGCCCCGTTTTGTCGGGGAGGCGGCAGGGCTGCGCACATTCGCCGCGGTTGCCGCTGCGTCCGCCCACCAGCGAGGAGAACAGACATTGCCCCGAATGCGACACGCAAAGCGCGCCGTGCACAAAAACCTCGGTCTCCATGCCGCAATGTGCGGTGAAGTGGCGCATATTGGCGGCGCTTGCCTCGCGGGCGAGCACCATGCGCGAAAAGCCGAGCGCCTTTAGCTCCTTTGCTGCGGCCACACTGTGCCCCGAGGCCTGCGTGGAGGCGTGCAGCTCAAGCTCGGGCAGGTGGCGGCGGATGGCGGCGGCACCGCCAAGGTCGGCCACGATCAGCGCGTCGGCGCCCGCCTCTTTTGCCGTGTAGGCCGCCTCTAAAAAGGCGGGCATCTCACGGTCGGTGACGAGCGTGTTGAGCGTGACGTAGGCGCGCACGCCAAAGGCGTGACAAAGGGCGATGCTCTCACGCATCGTGTCGGCGGTGAAGTTTGCTGCGCGCATTCTTGCGTTAAAGGAGGGACCGCCAAAATACACGGCATCCGCGCCGCCCTCAATGGCGGCGCGCAAAGCCTTTGGGGTCCCTGCGGGGGCAAGCAGCTCGGGTAAGGGCTTGCCGTTCATTATGAAAGGCTCTCTTGGCCGTCGTCGTAATCCAGCACGTCGGAAATGCGTGCGGGCACGTCTCGGTCACCGGTGGCATCCAGCATGGCGGCGTTGCCGGGCTTGCCCTTGGGGGCGGTGGTCAGGATCTCGTCAAGATCCATCTGCTCATATTTGCGGGAGACCTGCTGCTCGGCAGGGGTGACCTCAATGGTCGGCTCCTCCTCGTAGGCCGAGTAGGTGGCGGAGGGGGCGCGCGTTTCCACGCACATGGAGGTCAGCTTTTCGCGCAGCTCGCGCACCTCGGTCAGGATCGAGAGCACCTGGTCGTGCATACGGTCGGCGCGGGCGTTGGATTCGCCGTTCTGGCGCACCAGCTTGGCGTTTAACTGAAACAGGGTGGCGTTATCCTGCAGAAGTGCGTCATATTCGCCGCGGCTGACGGCAAGCTGCGCGCGCAAGGTCTCGTTCTCGCCGCGCAGGAGATTGGCCTCGTAGGTGTCGCCCGTCGGGTCGGCCTCGCTGATGTAGCGCTCAAGCTCCTGCACGCGCTCCTTTAAATGCATGCAGCGTGCGGTGCTGTCAAGGGCGCTGAGGAGTGCGGCCTCGGTCTTGGTGCAGGAATGACCTGCGGTAGAGGTAAGGGAACGGATCTTTGCATCAAGCTCGGAAACGGCAGCGTCAACGGTCTCGCCGGTTTCGTCGCAAATAATATTCATCGGGATATCGGCAACGGTAATGGAAAATTTTTGTTTCATGTAGACCTCCTTTTTGTAAAACCTCTTGCGTTGAGGGAAATTTTAGAGTATAATTCTATTATAATACAAAACATAAGATTTTTCAAATACTTTTTGCAAGGAATCATAAAAAATATGTTAACGCTTAAAAATTGCCGCCGTTTGGTGGTCAAGATCGGCACCTCGACCCTCACGCATGACGAGGGACATCTCAATTTAAGACGCATCGAAGCGCTTGTCAAGACGCTCTCGGATTTTAAAAACGCAGGCATGCAGGTCGTGCTCGTTTCCTCGGGCGCGGTGAGCGCGGGCGTGGCACGTCTTGGCACCCACCGCCCCACCTGCACCAAGGAAAAGCAGGCGATGGCTGCCGTCGGGCAAAGCGAGCTGATGAAGCTCTATTCGCGCTTTTTCTCGGATTACGGCCATACCGTGGCGCAAATGCTGTTGACCAAGGACGTCATTGACAATCCCGTGCGCCGCGCGGCCGCGGAAGATACCTTTGAAACGCTGCTTGACATGGGCTGCGTGCCGATCGTGAACGAAAACGACTGTATCTCCACCACCGAGCTGAATTTCGGCGGCAACGACACACTCTCGGCCTACGTGGCGCTGGTCTGCCATGCCGAGCTGCTGATCAACCTCTCGGACGTGGACGGCCTTTACGACAGCGACCCGCGCAAAAATCCCGATGCGCGCCTGATCTCGCGCGTGGAAAAGATTGACGACGCGGTGCTCGGCATGGCGGGCGGTGCCGGCACGGCACGCGGCACGGGCGGCATGGCCACAAAGCTTGAGGCTGCGCGATTGGTGAGCGAGGCGGGCATCCCGATGTTTATTTTAAACGGCAAGGATCCTCACGTGCTCTACGAGCTGCTTGACGGCAAAGAGATCGGCACCTATTTTGCGGCGCAATAAGCTAAGGGGCTGCGTCATTTGATGCAGAAGGCGTGATCTCGGCATGATAGGCGTATAGCCGAGTGCCGAGAGCGCGCCAAAAAAACACACATAAAAATTGAAATTCGCAAGAATTTCCACCTTAAAACAAAAAAGCCGCCTATGCTATCGATATTTGATAGCAAAAGCGGCTTTATTTTTTATTCGTTTCGTGTGTTTTTGGTCTGCGCGAATGAGGCAGCCCCTTGATTTGCAGCTTAAAGCCGTCCTGCCCGTTTTTCTATCCTTCGGATCACCTGCACCAAGGGCACAACAAGGGTGCAGGCGGCAAGATTGCCGATGCCGTGCAGGAGGTCGAAATAAAGTCCCGCGGCGATCCACGCCACCGTTCCTTTGAAATCAAGTCCCCAGAACAGCGCCTGCGAGGGGGCGCAGAGCACGCCGAACAAAAGGCCGTGCAGGGCACCAAGCACCATGTAAACGGGCACGGCGACCTTGGGGGGCATACGGCGCGGCAGCAGCATGGTGACTGCCCAGAGCACCGTCCAGATATAAAGGTAGGGCATCCACCATACCGAAATGCCGCCGAAAATACCCGTGAGCAGCACGAAGATGTAGATGGGGATCAGCGCCTTGACGCGCCAGACCACCGTAAAGGCGATGATGAACATGGCCAGCAGGTGGATGTTGGGCGCCCATTCAAGCACGAGCTTTGAGCAGTACATCAGTGCGCCGAGCATGGCAAAAACCGTCATTTCCCGCACCGTAAGGGCACTTTTTTTGCGTTTTTTGCAGGACACCTCAGGGGAAGCCGGTTCCGTCGGCGTCCCCCTTGCGTCATGGCGATCAAGCTCTGACATGGGTGCTGTTACCACTCGCTCACGGTCTTGGTGATCTCGTAGCAGTCACCGTCCGCGATCAGCGTGTCCTTGGCAGAGGAGGTCGGTACACCCGATTTGGTGATCGCCCAGTAGGTCTTGTCCGCATCATAGTCGGCCACGATACCGTTGACCTTTTTGATATACATACCGTAAGCACCGACGTCGCCGTCGATGAGCGCGTGCTCGACCAGCGCGTCCTCTAAGTTTTCCTTGTCGGTCTTGACGGTGAAGGTCAGTTCCTGTCCGTCTGCCACGACCTTGACGGTGACGGTCTTCTCACCGTCGCCGAGCGTGGTGTCGCGTACGTAGGTGGCGGTCTCCCAGTCGCCCGTTTTGTCAACGTCGGCGCAGGCGCAAAGGGTAAAGACCGTGAGAAGCGCGAGCAGAAGAAGGGTGATGCGTGTAAAGACTGTTTTTTTCATGTTGAAACCTCTTTTCGTTTTAATTGATACAATAAAACGAAAGCAAAGCACCCCCCACGGGAGAGAAGCTCTCATGGGGAGTGCACGACAAAACGGGTGAGCCGCGGAACTCGGCTCACGCTTTTGCGCCTTCTCCCCCGTTTGCCCGGGGATCCGTTGCGGCACGAGACGATGAGCATTCCGACTGGGGGCCTTGCGGCCACGTTACGGCAATGGCTGTTGTGGCGGATTTGCACCGCGCTTTCCTCATCCCCGCAGGCAAGCCTGCGGTTGCGCGATGACCGCCCGAAAGCGTCCCGCGCCGAATCGTGTTTCATTTGCTTGTATGGCATTATTGTAGCGCGAAAGCTGTCTTTTGTCAATAGACAGACGCGCATTTTCGGCGAATTATTTGAGATAATGCTCGAGTATATATACCATGGCGTGGTCGCGGTGGTGGCAGATGACGGTATCGGCCAGCGCCTTTAATTCATCGCAGGCGTTTTCCATGGCAAGGCCGAGGCCTGCCTTCACGATCATATCGCTGTCGTTGGTGGAGTCACCCACGGCAATGGTGGCTGCGGGGTCGATGCCGCAGCGCGCTGCAAGTGCCAGAATGGCGCTGCCCTTGCCTGCGTGCTTCCAGAACACCTCAATGTTATTGGGGGCGGTGGAGGCCACCTGTACCTCGCCTGTTTCAAGGAGCTGCGCCGTGCAGGCTGCGCGCTCCTCCATGTCTGCAAAAAAGGCGCAGAACATCTCGACGGCGGTATCGGGCTCACGGAAGAAATCAAAAGGGGTGGGGGTGGCGATCTCGTAAAAGTAATCGCGCCAGCCGTTACTCACACCGTGTGCGGCGTAATCGGCATCGTTGTGCGCTTCGGGTTTTACGTAGCAAATGCCGCTTTGGCGCACGCTGACCGATACGCGATACCGGGCGAGAATGTCAAAGACCTTGTCGGAAACGGCTTTCGGCATACAAAGCTTGATGCGCTCGCCCGTTTCTTTGTCATAAACGGTGGCGCCGTCGGAATGGATGAGATAGCGAAAATGCGGGTGCTCCTTGATCTCGCGGGGCATTTCGGCTAAGGTTCTGCCCGAATTGGGCACGACCAGAACGCCCCTCTCGGTCATTTCTTTGATGGCGGCGTTGTTTTCGGCGCTGATGGTGCCGCGCTCGTTGAACAGTGTGCCGTCAAGGTCGGTGGAAAGGATTTTGTAGGCTTGCATACGGTGCCTCCTTTGCATAGAAAACGATTGTATTATAGCACCTTTGCGCCCCTTTGTCAATTGAGAAAGGCAAACTGCGCAGGGAATTGACGGCGTGCCGAAAGTGTGCTATACTGTAAATAATTACTATGAGATATTTCCGTTTGAGGGATGCTCACAGCCTCGGGCTTGGGGCGTTTCGCGGATGCTGCGATGGAAGCAAGGAAAGAAGAGTGAAGCCGATATGAAGCAAGAAAAGAGAGAAATGCGGAGGCGCGGCCCCGCTTTCCGTCAGGTAAAGGCCGCGTTTTTAGATACCGTTCCCGTGCTTACGGGCTATTTGGTGCTGGGCTTCGGCTTTGGCGTCATTTTTCGCTCGCACGGCTACGGTGTGCTTTTTGCGGCCGCAATGAGCATCTTCGTTTACGCGGGCTCGATGCAGTATGTGGCTGTTGACCTCATCACAGGGGGTGCCACGCTCCTGGCCACGGCGCTCGCGACGCTGATGGTGAATATTCGCCACCTGTTTTACGGCATTTCGATGATAGATGCCTATAAGGATATCCCGCGCAAGCCCTTTTTGATCTTCACGCTGACCGATGAAACCTATTCTCTTGTCTCCCACCGCGAGGCGGTGGAAAAGCAAGAAGACCCCGCACGGTATTGCTTTTTAGTCTCGCTTTTCAACTATTCTTATTGGATCGCGGGCAGCGTGATCGGTGCCGCGCTCGGGGCGGTGCTGCCCTTTTCCACCGAGGGCATTGATTTTGCGCTCACGGCGCTGTTTTTGACGATCTTTACCGAGCAATGGCTTGGTACCAAGGAGCATTTGCCGGCGCTCGTGGGTCTGGGTGCCTCGCTCGCGGCGCTTCTTTTGCTCGGCAGTGACGATTTTTTGATCCTTGCCATGCTTCTCATTCTTGCTCTCTTGTGGCTGCTTGGGCGACGGGAGGTGAAGCGCCATGAATAACGCACGTGTGATCGCGATGATCGCGGTGATCTCCGCCGTGACGGTCGCGCTGCGCTTTTTGCCCTTTTTGATTTTCGGAAAGGGGCGAAAAACGCCCCCGTTCCTCAGTTATCTCGGACGTGTATTGCCGTATGCCATTATGGGTATGCTTGTGGTATACTGTCTGCGCGGCGTCACGCTGCTCTCAGCCCCCCACGGTCTGCCCGAGGCCATTGCCTCGGCCACGGTGGTGCTGCTGCACGTGTGGCGGCGCAACACGCTGCTGAGCATTCTCGGCGGCACGGTGGTGTATATGCTGCTTGTGCAGCTTGTTTTTTGAGAGAAAGAGGGAAACTGTGATGATCTATACCGTTACCTTTAATCCGGCGCTCGATTATACCGTCTATCTTGCCGATTTCACGCCCGGCAAGACCAATCGCACGCAGCGCGAGGAGCTGCTCTTCGGCGGAAAGGGCATCAACGTATCCGCCGTGCTGACCGCACTCGGCGAGCCCACGGTGGCGCTTGGCTTTGTGGCGGGCTTTACGGGCGAAGCGCTGGCAAATGCCCTCACCGCGCACAAGATCGCGCACGAGCTGATCACCCTGCCCGCGGGGCAAACGCGCATCAACGTCAAAATCAAGGCGGGCACGGAGAGCGAGATCAACGCCGCGGGCCCCGAGGTGCCTGCGGAATGCGTAACGCAGCTGCTCCAAAAGCTGGATGCGCTGAAGTCGGGGGATACGCTGGTGCTGGCGGGCAGCGTGCCGCCCTCCATGCCAAAGGATATTTACGAGAAGATGATCTGCCGCGTGAAGGGGCGCTCTGTGCGCGTGGTGGTGGATGCCGAGCGCGAGCTTTTGCTGCGCGTGCTGCCCCACCGTCCGTTTTTGATCAAGCCCAATTTGCGGGAGCTTTGCGACGCGGTGGGCAGAGAGCTGGCCTCTCACGGTGAGATCTTTGCGCTGCTGCGCGAAATGGTATAAACGTGCTTCGGGGCGCGCCGTGCGGCGCGCCCCTTTTTTTGTAACTTTAGTAGAAAAAACCACCACCAAAAGGCGTGGAGCGATCGTAGCCTTCCCCAGTGGGGGAAGGTGGCACGCGAATGCGTGACGGATGAGGTGTTACAGACGCAAGGTAACTCCTCATCCACCGCTAACGCGGTCCCCCTTCTCCCGCAGGAGAAGGCTGATTA
>JAFTKK010000052.1 GCA_017453325.1 Clostridia bacterium | reverse complement strand
TCCAATCGCGCCAAAAGCACCACAGCTGAAAATTCAGCTAATCAGCCTTCTCCTGCGGGAGAAGGGGGACCGCGTTAGCGGTGGATGAGGAGTTACCTTGCGTCTGTAACACCTCATCCGTCACGCATTCGCGTGCCACCTCTCCCACTGGGGAAGGCTACGATCGCTCCACGCCTTTATTCCACCGCCTTAGGTGGTGGTTTTTTCTACTAAAGTTACATCAAAAGCCGCCGCAAGATGTTCTTGCGGCGGCTTTTGTACTTATTTTTTCTTGTATTCCGAGGGAATGGTGCCCGTGTGCTTCTTGAAAAAGACAGAAAAATAGTTCGGGGAGGAGAAGTTCATACGGTCTGCGATCTCGGAGGCGGCCAGCCCCTCGTCAAGCAGCTTTGCCGCTTGCTGCACGCGCAGGTGCGTGTAGTAGGCCTTGGGGCTAAGACCTGCGTATTTTTTGAAAAGCTGCTTGATATAACTGACGCTGATGTTGCAGGACAGAGCAAAATCGCTAAGGGTGAGATTGTCGCACACGCCTGCCGTCATGGCAGAGACCACGCGGCGGTATTCGATGGCGGCGGGGGAGTTATCGAGGCGGCGCTCGGCCTTTTCCGCGCCAAGGCGAATGAGGAAGGCGGTAAGCTCCGCTGCGATCTTTTGCCCGGCGTAAGGGTTGTCGGCCTCATCGGTAAGAAAACGGCCAATGGCGTCGCAGATCGTCTCGTATTCCTCGCGGTCGTGCTCGCTGAGGTTAAAAATACCCTTTTTCAGCTCGGCGGGCAGGGTGCCGCGCGTGCCAAAGGTCATGATCATGCCCGTGGGGCAGGTGCCCTCCGCGCTGCCGATGCGGTGAAACTCCATCGGCGCGTGCAGCAGCATATTGTTTTTTTCCAGCATGTAGACCTTTTCATCCTCGGTCGCCTCCACCACGCCCGAAGTGACCAGCACGATCTCCCACAGGTCGTGGCTCTCACCGTGAAATTTGTAGAGCTTGTCCCATGCAAAACGGAACGCGGAGTAAAATCCCGTGATCTCAAAGGGGTGCTCGATCTCTTTAAAACGCATGATACCCTCACATTGTGCCCAAAATCATAAATCTTGTGTCTGTTTGTGTATTGTATTATAATTTTAAACTTGTTACAATGATTATATAGCAATCCACATATTCTGTCAAGAGGAAAGGTGCGAAAACATGAAAGAAAAAATCAAAATCGGTTATATTGGTCTTGGCCGCCGCGGCACGTACGTGCTGAAAAAGAACTTTGCCTGCATGGAGGACGTTGAGGTCACCGCGATCTGCGATCAGTCCACCGCCCGCATGGAGGAGGCCAGAAAATTCGTGATCGAAAACAACCATCACGATCCCATCATGACCACGGACTATAAGGATATCATCAACAATCCCGAAATCGACGCCGTTATCATCACCATTGGCTGGAGTGGCCGTCCCGGTATGGCCGCAGAGGCCATGCGTGCGGGCAAGTACACCGCCATTGAGGTGGGCTGCGCCGATACCTTGGAGGAGTGCTACGAGTTGGTCAGAGCCTATGAGGAGACGGGCATGCCCGTGATGATGCTGGAGAACTGCTGCTACGGTCGCCGTGAGATGATGGTGCTCAACATGGTCAAGCAGGGTCTGTTTGGCGAGATCGTGCATTGCACGGGCGGCTATCACCACTACCTCAACGAGGTGGAGCTCTTCAAGGATATTGACAAGGAGGAGATCCCGCACTACCGCCTTGCCAAATACCGCGATATGAACCGCGAGAACTACCCGACGCACGAGCTCGGCCCCATTGCCAAGGTGCTGAACATCAACCGCGGCAACCGCTTCGTTTCGCTCACCTCCTTCGGCTCCAAGAGCCTTGGCATCAAGACCTATGCACGCGAGCATCTCGGCGAGGATAGCATTTACGCCACCACCGATTATAAGCAGAGCGACATTGTCAACACCTTCCTCACCTGCGCCAATGGCGAAACGGTGATGATCACCCTCGATACCACGCTCCCGCGCGCGTATTACAGCCGTAATTTCTCGGTGCGCGGCACCAAGGGTATGTCCTCCGAGGAGCGCCGCGTGGTGTTCCTTGACAGTATGGAGGAGCGCATTGAGGATAACGAGGAGGAAATGTTCGCCAAGTACGATCACCCCCTGCACGCCGAGTACGTGGTAAAGGGCGTGAAGGAGGGTCACGGCGGCATGGACTGGCTGGTTTGCCGCGCCTTTGTAGAGGCCGTGAAGAACGGTACCAACACTCCCATTGATACCTATGATACCGCCACCTGGCTTGCCATCGGTGCGCTCTCGGAGCAGTCGATGGAGCAGGGAAGCGTGCCCGTGGAATTCCCCGATTTCACCAATGGCAAGTGGCAGAACCGCGAGCCCGTGGTCGAGTGCAAATTCTGCCTTGATGCCATCGTCAAGGACGACAACGTTTCCGTTGTCTGATCCGCGTTTGATCTGAATAAAAAAGTGCCGCCACGGAGCCCTCGGCTCCGTGGCGGCGGCTGTTTTGTAGGGCAACCGCCCTCGGCTACTTGCCTCGGTCGAGATCCTTCGGCTCGGCTCTGTTGCCTCGCTCAGGATGACACAAGGGTGTAGGGGATTGCCGCATTGCTTGCTCATTTTTCCGTAGGGGAGGGCCTTGGTCCTCCCGCCATGGCTCCCTCCGAGAGGGGGCTCCCGCGCAGCGGGTGGAGGAGTGCAGCGCAACATTTCCTCTCGCACTCGACATATCGCAACTTCCTTATTTTAACCAATGCTCACTCCCCCGGTCTCGCATGCGCTCGACAGCCCCCTCACTCGGCGGAGCCAACGCCTATATCAAAGGGGCGAGCACGCAGGTGCTCGCCCCTTTGGCCGTGAAACGGTTATGATTTGCTTGCCAGAAATGCGGTGTATTGCTCGGCAATGAATGCTTCCATCACGGGCATAAAGTTTTTCATGCCTGCGGCATTGAGATGGCTGACGTCGGTGGGCTTTTTGCAGAAGTCGCGGCGGAAAAGCGGGTCGTCCATGT
This sequence comes from Clostridia bacterium, assembly GCA_017453325.1. GTDB lineage: Bacteria > Bacillota > Clostridia > Oscillospirales > CAG-272 > Firm-07. The sequence goes on along the minus strand of JAFTKK010000052.1, from coordinate 11,807 downwards.
GCACGCCCGTCACACTCTCATCCATGCCGTTGAAGCAGGGAATACCCTGCAGGCGGCACATTTCGATCATGGCGTCACCAAAATCCTGTTGCGTGTGACCCGTTACGCTGTTTTCCTGCTCGTGTCCCCATACCGTAATGCCGATCACAAGCGCGTTGGGGAAAAGCTCTTGCAGGCGGTCAATGCAAAGGTTCACCGCGCCGCAGAAGGTGGTCTTATTGGTGTTTGAGAGCGAGGCCACGCCGAGCGACACCTCACGGGTAAAGTCGTTTCTGCCGCCGTCAAAGAGCACGAGATCAACGCTTTCGTCGGGCGTGACCAGCGCCTTTTGGGCGCTCGCCGAGGTCAGGCGTTCGGTCATGGGGTGGTAGGCCTTGGGGTCGCCGTAGTAGGTATGTGCGGAATTGGTAATCCTGCCCGTATCGTTTGATACCGTGCTGCCGCTGATGCCGTGGTTATCAAGCTCCATATCGTATTTATAGGAGAGCAGGTCGATCCAAAGGCCACCCTCCACGGCGCTGTCGTCAAAATAGCTGTCGCCGATCACCACGACGTTGAGGTTCTTTAACACGTCATACCAAGCGTCCTTTTTGGACTGTGCCAGGTACTTTTGCAGCTCGAGCTTCGCGTGGTATTTCTCATCCGAGATCAGCGTGCCCCTCTTGCCCTTGCTTTCCAGATAGACCTTGGCAAAATCAAGCTTGCGGGCGTTTTTCTCGGTGTGGCCCGAGCGATAGCACAGACGCACGTATTCGTTGTCAAACGAGGAGGTGTATTGATAGCGGATGGTGGCTGCGGCGGAGTCCACCAGCACCACATCCATGGCGCGGCCGCCCTTGCCCTCATAATTGTCGCCGGGGTTTTCAAGCACCCAGGTGCCGTTTTCCTCTACCCAGTGTGAGATGACAAACACGTCACCCTCGGCGCGTGCGGTATCGGGCATATCCTCGCCGTTATTGTCGTAAAAGGTGAGGGTGGTGCCCGCTTTTTCGATGTGGATGATCTCGCTGTAGGAATAGCCATCCACGCCGTCAAGGAGCTGCGCGGGGCTTTCCTTGTGGTAGGTGGAGGTCACCATGCCGCGATGCCACGTCACGGCGATCTCATTTTCCTCCAATTTCGGGGAGCAGGAGACGGCGAGGGGCAGGAGCAGCAGAAGTGCGAGCAGAAATGCCAAAAGGCGCTTTTTTGCGGTCATAAACAGATCTCTCCTTGTGTCATAGTGGTTTTATTATATCATTTCGGGTGCGCCCTGTCAATCTTGACAAACCGTGACCTTGATGTTATGATAATAATGATGATGATGCAGAAGCAGGAGGCAAAAAATGGAGCTTGTTTTACTGACCGCGCTTGGCGTAGGCGGTGCCACCGCGCTTGGCGCCGTGATCGGCTTTTTATTTAAAAACATCTCGCATAAATTTTCTGATATCGTGCTCTCCTTTGCGGCGGGTGTCATGCTGGCGGCTGCCGTGGTGGGCCTCGTCCTGCCCTCGCTCGAATATGGCGGGCGGTGGGGGATCCTTGTGACCGTAGCGGGTATTTTGGCGGGGGCGGTGTGTCTCAGTCTTGTGGATAAGCTGGTACCCCATCTGCACAAAATGGTGGCCTCGCCCGACGAGGAGGCACACCAAAACAAAAATCTTTCCAAGGTACTTTTGTTCGTGCTGGCCATTGCCATTCATAACCTGCCCGAGGGCATTGCCGCAGGCGTTGGCTTTGGGGCGGGGGATACCGCAGGGGCGCTTGTGATTGCGGGCGGTATTGCCCTGCAAAACATCCCCGAGGGCATGGTGATCATCGGCCCGATGCTGGCGGCGGGCGTCACCCCCCGCAAAACCCTGCTTTTGGCGCTGCTTACGGGCGCGGTTGAGGTGGTGGGCACCTTGATCGGCTATTTTGCGGTCAGCCTCGCCTCGGCGGTGCTGCCCTTTGCGCTGGCCTTTGCGGGGGGCACTATGCTTTACGTGATCAGCGATGAAATGATCCCCGAAACACACGCGCACGGCCATCAGCGCGGCGCAACCTATGCGCTGCTCGTCGGCTTTTGCCTGATGCTGGTCACCGACGTTTTGCTCGGTTGAACCAATAAAACCACCCCCTTGTGAGCCTTGGCTCACAAGGGGGTGGTTTTGTTTCCCGCCTGCGGCGGGGGAGGGGGCTTGGCCCCCGTTTTTTTGATTAGTGGTAATAGCCTGCGACCACAAGCATGTTGCCTACGTGAATACCGAGGTATTCGCCCGAGAAGAGCTTGGCGGCGTTGGCCGTATCGCTCGTCAGGGGCTGCAGGGTGGGCGAGAGAATATCGGTTCCGCCCACGTAAGTGCCGTAACCGCCGTTCGAGGACTGGAACAGAGGCGCGCCCTGCGTGCCGGCACCTGCGGTAAGGTGTGCCTGTACGGTGGGATCGGTAGAATCAAACAGCTTGCTGTCTACCTTGGTAATGGTGGCCTTGCCGCCGTCGATGCAGGCAAACGCGAAGTTGACGAACTTGGTGTCACCCGTGCCCTCCTGCGTGGTCAGCATGGTGGAATTCTGGCCGATGCCGTTTGCCGCATAGCCTGCTGCATTGCCCGAAAGGGGCGTGTCAAGCGCGATGAGGGAAGCGGCCAGCTCAGCCTTACCCCATGCCTGGAACCAGGCCTCGCCGCCCGTCACATATGCCCAAATCTCGGAGGCGTCGTCGATGATCAAGTCGATGCGCGCGTTCTGGTTATAGGGCTCAACAGCGCCGGAGCTGTCCTCGGTCTCCTGCTGCGCGAGGATCACGGGGCCGCCGCACTTGGTGAGGGTAGACTCCTTGATCGTAAGCTTAAGGGGATTGATGCCCTCAGCCGTGGGGAGACTGTCATGACCGTTCCACTCCTGCCAAGCATTGTTCAGCCAAGCGTAAACGTGGCCCTGCCAAGCGTTGTTGAAGGTGACCTTATTGAGGGTGGTGTTGGTGTTCATGTTTTCCACAACGACGGAAATCGAGAAGGCCTCGACCACGCTGTTGTAGATCTCAAAATCGTTGTGCGCGGTCTTGAGTGCAATGAGGGACGTCATATGCTTTGCGTTGTTGTCCACGTTGTCCTCATTGGGGTCGTCATTGCGCAGCGCCAGGTTTTCAATGCGCGTGTCGTACATATCGGGGTTGTAGTATTGGTAATTGTCCGCATTGCAAACGGCGTCATCTACCGAAAAACGGATGAGCTCGGAGGAGGAAATGTCGTTGTCGACTACACCGGGCAGCGTGCGCGAATTGACGGTGAAGTAGTTGCCGTAAATAGTAAAGGTGGGGTTGGCGGCGGTCAGCATATGGTAGAATACCGAGAAGTGGTTTCCAAAGCCGACCTTGTTGTTATAGGTGATGATGTAGCTCGTGGGCAGATCGTCGACCGTCACATCGAGATTGTTGTGGAGGATGATGCCCTTGAGGCTATCGCCGCCGTAGGTCTCGTAGTAGCCCTGGCCGAAGTTGGCGTTGACAAAGGAAACAGCTACGTCCTTTTGCAGCGTCACATCGTCGGGGAGCTCCTTATAGGCGTGGTTGGTCATCAGGTGCAGCTCCTTGGTCACGGTCACGTTGTAGCCGTCCACCACCTTCACGGTAAAGGAACGGGTGCACTCGGTCTCAAAGCCCTCCACGCCGTAAAGAGGACGGGTGGTGATCTTGAAGATCTTGCCGATGGCGGCCTCGGTGAAATCAAAGCCGTTGTTCACCTCGTCGATCGTCACGTACTCGGTGCCGACGGGGGTCTCGTTGCTGCCCTCGATCAGCACAACCGTCGAGGTGCTGATATACTTTTGCAGGTTGGTGATGTGATTGTCGTTCTCGTCAATGGCCTGCAACACAAGGCGGAAGATAAAGGGGTTGTCGTCGCCCACCACGTAAACGGCGTTCTTGTCCTTGAAGCGCTGGCCGTTGGTCTCAAAGGAGGCGAGGGAATTGGGCAGAGCAACACCCAGAATCTCATAGTTGACGTCAACCGTGATCTCAACGCTTGCCTCCACGCCCTTGTGTGCGACCGTCAGGGTCTTCTTGCCGGGGGTGGCGGTGTCGGGTGCGGTCACCACGCTGAGCTCGTCGATGGTGACGATATGGGTGGTGGTGTCGCTATAAGTAACGGTGGCCTTGAGGGTGGCGGTGTTCAGCGTGTCGCCCTGCGTCAAGGTCGTTTTGATGCTGCTCTTGTCGATCACAACCGAAGTCACGCCAAGCACGGTGACGGTGGCGCTGTCGGTCTTGCCCTCGTAGGTAACGGTCAGGGTCTTTTCGCCTGCCGTAGCGGTATCAACGGGGGTGATGGTCAGCTGCGCGGCGGTGAGCTGCTTACTGGTGTCGTTGCTGTAATAAGCGGTGGCGGTGATACCGTCGGTGGCAAAGGTATCAAGGATCACGAGCTTGGTGGCATAGCTGCCGGCGTTCAGCTTGATGCTCTCCAGCGTCGGAGGCACGGCCGAAACGGGAATGCGCTTTTCAAAGCTGCCGTAGGCAATGACCAGCACCTTGTCGCCCACGGTCTCGGTGTTGGGCTGGGTGATGGTCAGCGCGCTGTTTGCGAGAAGCTCGCGCGTGCCGTTGCTGTATACGGCGTAAACCTTGAGGTTGGTGACGTCAACCGTTTCACCCTCCTCAACGGTGGTGTCGATCGAGTCGCCGTCTACCTCAATGCCCGTGATGTGGGGCGGATCCTCTACCTTGATGATGATCGAGGTGCTCTTGTCGCCGTAGCTGACGGTCAGGGTCTTGTTGCCTGCCGTCGAGGTGTCGATGGCGGAAATGGTCAGCTCGGAGGCGGAAACGGTCTTGCTGCCCTTCTCAAAGGTGGCGGTCACCTGCAGGGTAGAGGTATCAAGCGTCTCGCCCGTCAGAATAGTGGTTTTGATGGAGGAGGAGATGATGGCGATGCTGATAAGCGCGCCGTCGTCGTCGCCCAGGCTTGCACCCTCAACCGTCACGTCAATCGTGAGGCTGAAGTCACCGTAGGAGATGGTCAGCTTTTTCGTGCCGGGGGTGGAGGTGTCGAGGGTGCTGAAGGTCAGGTCCTCCGCAGTCACCTCAAGCGTGGTGCCGTCGTTATAGGTGAGGGTCGCCTTTACACCCGAAAAATCGGGGGTCTCATTGAGGGCGTACTTATATTTGAGGCCCTCGGTAACGGTCATTTTGTCAATGGCGCGGTTGCCGCAGGCGGCAAGCACCGTGGAAAGCAGAAGAAGTGCAATGGTTAAGATCAGTAGTTTACGTTTCATAAAAACGCTCCTTTCCGGTTAGGGGAGTGAACGTTCGCTCCCGCGGGTGTGTAAAATCAACGTGCGTATATACGTATGGTGGCTTTTGCGCCACTACCGTCCGTCGTTTGAATGGTAATATCCACAGCTCCTTTCTTTGTAAATGTGACCACGCCGTTTTCGTCGACCGAAACCGACGTGTTTTGCTTGTCGTATATGAAATTCACGCCCGCGTCCGTGGCGTTGTCGGGATGGACGCGGTAGCGGATCTGGTATCTGGCGGTGCCGTCAGCCCCGAGACGCACAATGGCGTAGGGCGTGCCGTCATCGGCCGGCTTGATATCTTCATTTAAGAGCTCCACGCTTTTGGTGTAAACGATCTCGTTAAAGGTCTTGAACTGCAGACCGAAAAAGCTCACCAGCGCAATGGAGGCAACGTAGATGATGGCAATTAAAATAACAACGGATTTCTTCATTTACTTCTCCTTGTAGTACAGCTTGATTTTAGAGAAGAACATATAAACGCGGTAAGACACGGCTACGAGCGAAAGCACCAAGAATTTTGCGTATACGTTGGTGCCGCCCTCAAGGAGCAGAAGCAGCATCACGCCCGCAATGCCAAAGGAAATGAGGAAGGCGGAAAGCGTGGCGCGCGACTCGTTGACGTTGCGCTCGCTCGCACCCACGGTGGCGTAAAGCTCGATCTGCGGGTTCATCAGATCCATCTCGGCACAGAAAAACAGATGCGCAAAATACACCGCGAGAATAGAGACCATCAGCATCACCGTCGAGAGCGTGCCGATCGAGGTGGTCGTGAGAACGATCACAAAGGTCGCACCGAGGGAGAGCAGCATAAACAGCGTTGTGGGTATCAGCTTGGCGATCAAAAGGGGCCAGTAGCGCGCGGGCTGCGTTTTGATCAGATAAGCGCTGCGTCCGTCACGGGAATAGACGCTCGAAGCGTAAAAATTCGAGTTCAGGGCAACAAGAAGGATCATCAGCACGTTGAAGGCCACGACCATGAAGTTGCCCATCTCGCGCGTGTTCATCGCGAGGAAGATCTTGTTTAAGAGGTAGATCAGCATCGGCAGCGCGATCAGCGTGCCAACGTTGGCAAACAGGCGTCCCGCGCCCTTGATGGCAACCAGCGTTTCCACCCAGATGGCGGAAATGGGGCGGGGCAGCACACGGTTTTTCTTGGGGCGCACGCGGCGCTTCATGTGCTCAAAGGGCTTGCTGGCCATTTTGTAGAACAGGGGGCGCACGATCAAGAGGCCGAGCACGAGGGCCACAGCCGTCGCACCAAGCAGGCAAAGGAAGCGCAGGAGCGTGGCGCCAACGGGGAAGAATACGACCAGATCCTTGGTTTCGCCGAGCACAAGCAGCGAGAACTCGTAAAGGACGCGGTAGCTCTTGGCGTAGTTCTCAAGAAAGGCCTGGATCTGCCAGAAGGTGGTGCCCCAGGTGGCGATCAGGTCGATGTTTTCGGGAATGAGCGAAATGCCGAAGAAGAGCGCGGCGGTGGCACCGCCCACGATCGTCACCAGGCAAAGCGCTTGCAGGGTGCGGTGCTGTCTGAAGAGGTTGGAGAGCCACATGGCAGGGATAGACAGCAAAGAGCCGATCGCTACGGTGAAGAGCGAGAGAAAGAGGATGCAAAGGAGCATCCAGAAATAAGCCCCCGCGCCGTAGCCGTGCGTGATAAAGTAGGCAATGAACAGGGGCACGATAAAGGAAAAGTTGCGTGCCACCTCAAATACGAAAAAGATGATCAGCTTGGAAAGATATACCTGAATGGGCAGGCAGGGGAGCGTTAAGAGAATGGCATTGTCACGCGAGAAATACATCGAGCGCGTGAGGCCCACGGTGCAGGAGAGCACCGATGCCGCCAGCATGATCGTAAACACCAGCGAAACGACGGTGTTCGGCACGGTCTTGGTCAGGGAAAAGAGCCCCAGATACTTGGAGATCCAAAAAACGCCCACGCAAAGAGCCGTGACCATGCAGAACTTCAGAATAGCGCCAACGGTCGAAACAAGAATATCAAAAAGCTTGATGTCCTTCAGATCATAGCGCTTGAAGTTAAACTGCTCCTTCAGCTGCATTTTGACAAGGATGGTGAGGTTCCTCATGCGTCCTCGGCCTCCCCGTCGATTTCCTCGATCTCGTCCTCGGCGCCGATGGTGCCAAGGTAGAACTGCTCGAGCTCAATGCCGTTTTCCTCAAGATCGACCACGCGTGCGCTTGCGCGCAGCTTGCCCTTCTTGATGATGGCAATGCGGTCACAGATCTTTTCCACTACATCAATGATGTGCGAGCTGAAGAACACGATGTTGCCTGCGGCCGCGTGCTCCTTCATGCATTCCTTCACCTCGTGGATCGAGGTGGGGTCAAGGCCGGTGAGGGGCTCGTCAAGCACCCAGACCTTGGGATTATGTACCAGCGCGGCCATGATGGTGATCTTTTGCTTCATGCCGTGCGAATAGGTCTTCATCTGGTTGTCAAAGGACTCGGTCAGCTGGAAGCGCTCTACGTACTTTTCAATGGTCTTGTCGCGGTATTCCTTGGTGACCTGGTAAAGGTCGGCGATGTAGTTGATGTATTCACGACCCGTGAGGTTCTCGTAAAGGGCATAGTGGTCGTGCACGTAGCCGATCTGCAGCTTGGCCTGCACGGCCTGCTTTTCCACGTGGTAGCCGCAGACCTCAATATCACCCGACGTCAGGGGCTGGATGCCCACAATGCTCTTGATGATGGTGGATTTGCCCGCACCGTTGGGACCGAGGAAGCCAAAGATCTCGCCGCCCTTTACCTCAAAGGAAACGTGGTCAACGGAGTAATGCTTGTTGCTGCCGTATTTTTTGGAAAACTCGCGCAGCACCAGGCGCGGGGAATCGTCCCCACCGATCGGCTCGGTGATGCTGTGGCCGCCGAGATATTCGTTCAGTTCTTTTTTCATCATTTTATAGCTTTTCTCTCTTTCTCGTCTGTCCTCGGCTGCATCCCACCAAGAGAAGAGCACCGAGTAAAGGAACCAGACGGCTACGGTAAATGCAATGTAAAACAGGAAGAACAACGCTTGGTAAACGGGGTAGAGGGTAAAGGTGAGATCCTTGATATGGAAGGTGAAGGTAATACTTCGCATATTGGTGGCCCATCTTCCGAGGGCACCCGAGAGGAAATCGGCCACGTAATCGCTGTTGACAAAGAAGAAGTCTACCTCGCCGTAGTTGGTAAACCAGGCATTGACGAAAATGATGCCGAAGAAGTACACGGCAAAGGCGACCACCGCCCAGCACCATTCCTTGAATTTCGGGCGCTTGAAGATCTTGAGAGCCACCAGTAAAACGGGCATGAAGAAGGCGGCGTAGTGATTGACCCAGAAGGAGATACGCTCGGTGCCCATGGCGTTGAGGCCACTCAGCTCTCCCGGCATCAGCATGGCGATCAGCGAGCCGATCACGTTGATAAAGAGACAGAAGTTAAACAGGCGCCTCATGCGGAAAACGAGGCACAGGGGAATGAGGAACATGGCCGTGTTACAAAGGTGCAGAGGCCAGCAGGTCGGGGCCTTGAATTCCTCAAGGATCCATCTGCCAAGATACACAAACATCCAGGAAAGCGAGAGGTAGATCATCAAAAAGCGATTGACCTCGGGATCCTTGTTTTTGAGTGCGTGGAAAATAATGAAGGGAATGATCACGCCAAGGTACATCACCAGGCGGTGATGCTCGGTGAAATCGTACAGGGTGATGGAGGGGTCCACAAAGCCGAAGAGCGCTTGCGGAATGTAGCAGGGCATGATCGCCAGCACCGCAAAGGGCAGGGCGTAAAGGAAGGAGAGCCATTCCTTTTTGACGGGAAGGCTGTGATCCTCGCGCCATGCGTGCAGGGAGAGCACGGCGGCAAGCGCCAGCTCCGCCACAAGGAACGGGAAGCGGATATCAAAGCCCTCGGTGCCGAAGGTGCCGACGAGGAAGACGTTGGCGAATACCAGATCAAGTGCGATCACCGCAGGGGAAAAGAATTTGGCAAGATTTTGAAGGGTCTTATAGTCAAAAAAGACCGAGAGGATGGCCACCAGCACCGCCGCGTGGGTAAACCAGATAAGCAGGAGCGCCAGCACGGTTTTGCCGATCTCAAGACCAAAGGGGGAATACATATCCGCGCCGCGCACGTTGTAGACCGCTACCTGGCGGTACAGATGCACAAAAACGGTAATAGCGGCAAGCAAAAGAGCCACCGCCCTTGGCAGGTGACGTGAGAGCTTGCCGCGTCCTTTTAGAAATTCTATACCCAAAAATAATGCCCCGGCAGATAAGATGACCGCGGCGATAAAGATCCAATTCATCATAAAGAGTCTCCGTGTTTTTTTGCTTCGACAGTATTATACATCAAAATCGCGAAAATTTCAATCACCGCGGCGCTTTATCGGCGCTTTGCACAGAGCCGCTGGTGCTTATGTGGCTAAATTGTAGTAATTACGACCTACTTTTTTGGCAATTTTACCCAAAACATTTTCCGATTGGTAAAAATCAACATATTAAACGCGCGCATCGCGTGCTCACACGCGTGCGAAAGCACGCGCGTGAAGGCGCACATTTTGGGCATTTTTTCGCCCCGTTTGCCACCCTTATGACAAAAGCCGGATGGCTGATAGCAGCCATCCGGCAGGGGAGCTGCAGGGCTTTGCGTGTTTACGCATCGGACGGGAGTACCGTCAGCTTGCCCTGTTTTGTTGTAATACCGTAATTGTGCGTCATGTCTGCACCGGAAAGGTCGAGGATGCGCACGCTGTCGATATTGATGTCGCAGACCGCTTCGCCAACCTGCGTGAGTGCGCCCGCTACCGAGACCGCTGCAACGTAGTGTCCCGGTAACAGCTTTCCCATGGAAACCGAGATGCCGGGGGAGACCAGGGGCGTGCCGTCATAGACCTTTTCGGCACTTTTTGCCGTTAATTCAATCGGTCTTGGGTCAACGCGGATGGGCACGTAGCTATCGGGTGTGTTTTCTGTCACGGTGAAGATCACGCGGTAAAATTCGGTCACGTCAACCTCGCCGTTGAGCACCCGATACTCGGCGTGGTGCGCGAGATTGGTATTGATGTCATGGAGCGAGAGATAGCCAACGTCGGTCAGGCTGATGTGCAGCGTCAGGTCGAGCGTCAGGCCCTCCTCGATACTCAAGATCTCAAAGTCCTCGGCCTCAAATGCAAGAGGCGTGCCGTCGTAGTATTTTTGCAGCTGATACAAATATACGTGAATGGCTTTGATCTGTGGCGGGAAGACCTCAAGCACACCGGGGTTGTAGACGATCTCGTAAAGGTCGGTCACGTCGGTGCCGCTTGGATCGTAGAGCACAAAGTCTACGATCAAGCTCTTGCCGCAGCCGATCTCGGTTTGCTCGCCCGAGACTGTGACGGTGTAGGTGTACTCCTGCAGAAGCAGCTCATAGAGCACGGGATCCACGTCGATCTCGTTCTTTGCCTGCAGCGCCGCGCCGTCGTAGGTCTTGCTTTGGTAAGTGGGGGTAAGCTCAATTTTTTGCTTATCATCGGGCGAGGGCGTTCCACCGCCACCGCCGGAGCCACCGCCACCGGAGCCGCCTTCGCCTTCGCCGCCATTGCCGCCGCTCGTGACCTCCACGGGAAGCCAGCCGACGCCGTCAACATAGATCTCGACCCATGCGTGGCCGGATTGGCCGCTCACCTCTGCCCATTCATCTGCTACGGTGTTGCTCACGTAGCCGATGGTATAACGGGCGGGGATGCCCAGCGCACGGAAGAGCATCGTGCCTGCCGCAGCATATTGGCGGCAAACGCCCTCCTTGTACTCGAGAAATGCCAACACCGCGTTTTCCGCCTCATCGATGGCCGCGTTGTAGTCCTTGGTGTAGGTGGCCGCATTGCGGATATAGGCGGCTACGCGGCTCACAACATCGGGGTCTGTCAGGTCAAAGCCCTCAGCGGCGATGATCTCCTCCATCGCAATGCGCGTGGCATCGTCTATGGTGAGATATTGCTCATAAACAAAGCTGCGGTAGGCAAGTTCTGCCTCGCTGTAATCGTCCAGCATACCCTGCAGGTCGATGCCTGTGCCATCGTAGATGTAGTATTGGAGAGAATATTCGGTCAACCCCGTGCCCGCATGGCGCACGTCCGAGGTCTGCAGCTCGTAATCGTCACGGCCAAGACCCAGATAGTAGGGCAGCAGGTATTGTGAGGTAAAGCTTTGTATCTCCATGGTGGCGCGGGGCATGCCTGCGTTTCGGAGCGCAATACCCGTAAGATAATTGTAGCTATAGGAGCCGTCAAGCAGCAGGTGGTAAGGCTCTGCCTCATGAAAGTCTTGACCGGTAAAGTCGCCAAAGCTCTTCAAACGGAAATAGACCCTGCCCGTGTGATCGGACTTGATCAGCAGCACGACGGACTTGTCTTCGTTGTCCTCGCCCTCGTCGCCCTCGCCGCGGTGATTGTCCTTCAAGCCGCCACTGTCGTCAAGGTTGCCGCCGTAGCCGCCACCGGAGCCACCGCCGCCGGAGCCGCCCTCACCGGAGCCGCCCTCGCCGGAGCCACCGCCGCCGGAGCCGCCCTC